>SMWH01000082.1 GCA_004357005.1 Gammaproteobacteria bacterium | reverse complement strand
GACGAAGCCGCGTTCCGCTCGGGTTGGGCCGCCGAATCCGGTTTGTACCATCCCTACGCCGGTCTGCGTCAGGCGGTGGCCACCGCGGCGGCCGCGCAACTCGTAGACGGGCTGTTGCGCAAAGGCGGTTCTGAGCCCACCGCGTTCCGGAGGCTGCTGGCGGCGGGGCGTTCGCAATCACCCGCATTGCTGTTGTCTGCCAACGGCGTTGACCTGGCGGGACATGAGGCTTTTCAGCGGGTACTGACGGCAAGCGGGACTGCCATGGATCAACTGCTTGAGCTGGTGCCGGGTTTTGTGACAGACCCGGACCGGGAGAAACGGGAGCAGGCAGCGCGCAAGATCCAGCAAGACCCGATAGAGGGCCGGCAGCCGAACGCAGACGAATCTGGTGACTGAGGTTACCGTCGCTGAACTGCTCGAGAGCGGCCTGGCGGGTCTGGAACTGGCGCTGGATGACAGGGCGCGCCGGCGGTTGCTGGAATATCTGGTCCAACTGGAACGCTGGAATCAGGCCTACAACCTCACCGGCGTGCGGGACCCCCGCGACATGGTTGCCCACCATTTGCTGGATTCGCTGGTCGTGCTGCCCTGGCTGGAAGGAGACACGCTGCTGGATGTCGGCAGCGGCGCGGGGTTGCCCGGGATTCCGCTTGCGATAGCCCGGCCCGGGTTGTCGGTGACCTTGCTGGACAGCAATCTCAAGAAAACCCGGTTCCTGGATAATGTGGTTCGCACACTGTCGCTGGACAATGTTCAGGTGGTGCGGGCCCGGGCCGAGGAATATCGCCCCCCCGACGGATTCAGCATGGTCATTACCCGCGCCGTGGGTTCCGTCGAGCGGATCGCGGCCTTGACCGCGCATCTGATGGGCAAATCCGGCCGTTTGCTGATGATGAAAGGCCTGGTACCGGAGGAGGAGCTGGCCGCTTTGGGACCGGCTTTTGACATTGAAGTGATACGATCGTTAGATGTTCCCGACCTGAACAAGGAGCGTTGCCTCGTCGTCATCCGCTCCGCGGACAATACAAGATAAGGAACGAGCGTCTATCCCCACCATGCCCTCAGAATCTGACACCGCCTCCCCACCCGGGACCGGCCCCGGCGGCGGTGTTTCCGTTTCATCCCGCGTGCGCCCGGTGGCTCGCGGCCGGATCGTCGCCATCGCCAACCAGAAAGGCGGCGTGGGCAAGACCACCACCTGCGTCAACCTGGCCGCCGCGCTGGCGGATGTGGGCCGCAAGGTGTTGCTGGTGGATATGGATCCCCAGGGGAATGCCACCACCGGGTCCGGCGTGGACAAGAACGATGTGGACCTCACCATCGGCGACGTGCTGCTCGGTGAGGCGAAGGCGGCGGATGCTGTGATTACCGTGGAGACAGCCGGCTATGATCTGCTGCCCGCCAATCAGGACCTGATCGCCGCGGAAGTCGCGCTGATGGAAGGTGGCCACAAGGAACAGCGTCTGAGTCACGCGCTCCGGCCCATCCGGCAGAACTACCATCATGTGTTCATCGATTGCCCGCCGGCACTCAACATGTTGACGGTCAACGCGCTGGCCGCGGCTCAGGGCGTGCTGATTCCCATGCAGTGCGAGTACTATGCGCTCGAAGGATTGAGTACGCTGCTGGACACCATCGAGCGGATTCGTCGTCGCGCCAACCCCGGTTTGCATGTGGAGGGCCTGTTGCGAACCATGTACGACGTTCGCAATAACCTGGCCACGGAGGTCTCCAGTCAGTTGATGACCCATTTTGGTGACAAGGTCTATCGCACGGTGGTGCCGCGCAATATCCGACTGGCGGAGGCGCCGAGCCACGGCTTGCCCGTGACACGTTACGACCGGGGCAGCAGAGGCGCCGTTGCCTATCTCGGCCTCGCCGGGGAGATCATCCGGCGGGAACGCGAAGCCCATCAGGGCGTGAGCGTGCGCCAACGGAGCCGATGAGGGCAGTTGACGGATGACCACCCGGAAAAAACGACTCGGCCGGGGTCTGGATGCCCTCCTGAGCGCGGAGCCCGACGCGTCGCAAACGGGGGAGACGACCTTGCGGGAACTCCCGCTGGACCTGATCGAGCCGGGGCGTTTCCAGCCACGTTCGGCCATGGATCCGGAGAAACTGGCGGAACTGGCCGATTCCATCCGCGCCCAGGGGGTGGTGCAGCCGATTGTGGTGCGACCGGTCGGTGCGGGAGATTACGAGATCGTGGCCGGGGAGCGGCGCTGGCGGGCGGCCCAGATGGCGGGTTTGCACGACATCCCGGCGGTCATCCGCGACGTGCCCGATCAGGTGGCGACGGCCATCGCGATCATCGAAAACGTCCAGCGCGAAGACCTGAACCCCCTGGAAGAAGCCCGTGCGCTCAACCGCCTGTTGAGCGAATTCAGCCTGACCCACCAGGAGGTGGCCGACGCCGTGGGACGTTCCCGGGTGGCCGTCACCAATATCCTGCGCTTGCTGGAACTGCGCGCTGACGTCAAGAAGCTGCTGGACGAACGCCGCCTCGAGATGGGCCATGCCCGGGCGTTGCTGGGCCTGCAGGGCGCGGCCCAATCGAAAGCGGCGCGTGATGTGGCGAGGCGGGGGCTGTCGGTGCGTGAAACCGAGGCCCTGATCCGGCGCCTGCAGAAGGCCGACGGAGCGCCGCCAACCGCGATTCGCCGGGAAGACCCGGACATCCGTCGCCTCCAGGACCAGCTCTCGGAGAAGCTGGCCGCCCGGGTCCGGCTCCAGCACCAGGCCTCCGGCAAGGGCAAGCTGATCATCGAATACACCAGCCTGGATGAGCTCGAAGGAATCCTCGCCAGGATCCGCTGACCGCGCCAGAGCCGGTTCTTCGCTCGATAGGCCGGTCGCGGGCGGATCAGAGGGAAATGGGCTCTGACCCCGGCGGGCTGCTTGCTACCCACTCCACCGCATACTAAAATCCGCGGCCTCTGCGGGCGCTTCTTTTTCGCCAGGTGAACCGCCACTGGCCGTTCGGAAGGAACCGGATCGGGGTGGCGTTTTTTATATGCCCGGGCATCTGATGATCGACGAGGACAGGGGGCTCCGCCGCCGAACGGTTCAACGGATCGTGCTGGCCCAGTTCGGGTTGGCCGGTCTTCTGGGCGCGGGGTTCTGGGTTTTCGGTGGGGGCCGGGCCGGTTATTCGGCGCTGATCGGTGGGCTCATCAGTGCGATCGCGAGCTGGGTGTTTGCCCGATTCGTTTTCGCCGGCGCGCAGGGCTCGTCGGAACGGTTTTTGCGCCGGGTCATGCTCGGCGAGCTATTGAAACTGGGGGTGGTCGTCATCATGTTTGGGGTGGCGCTCACCGCGCTGAATCTGGCCTTTCTGCCATTGATCAGCGCCTTCGCAGTGACGTTGCTGACGTACTGGGTCGTCTTGCTGTTTGCATGAGTTATCGAGGGAGTGGATTGAAGGACATGGCCGCGCAGGAACACGGTGGAGAGACCACAACCACCGACTATATCCTTCACCATCTGCAGAACCTGACCTACGGTCGCCACCCGGATGGCGCCTGGGGGTTTGCGCACACAGCTGAGGAAGCCAAGGAAATGGGTTTCTGGGCCATCCATGTGGACAGTATGTTTTGGTCCGTACTGCTGGGTTTGGTCTTCTTCTTTCTGTTTCGCCGCGTGGCAAAGAACGTCACCAGCGGCGTGCCGGGTGGTTTCCAGAATTTCATCGAGAGCATCGTCGTTTTCGTTGATGAGTCGGTGCGCGAGACTTTTCAAGGGCGCAACCCCCTGATCGCGCCGCTGGCGTTGACCTTGTTCGTGTGGATCTTCCTCATGAACTTCATGGATCTGATTCCCGTGGACTGGATTCCGGGCGTCGCCTCGCTGATGGGGATTTCCCATCAGAAAGTCGTGCCCACCGCCGACCCCAACGTCACCATGGGCATGTCCCTGTCGGTCTTCGTGCTGGTGCTTTACTACAGCATCAAGGTAAAGGGCGTCCGTGGTTTCGCGGCGGAACTCACCTTGCACCCGTTTTCCGCGAAAAACCCCGTGCTCAAGGTGCTGTTGATCCCCATCAACCTGGTGCTGGAAGGCGTTTCGTTGCTCGCCAAACCGCTGTCGCTGGGTCTGCGGTTGTTCGGCAACCTTTATGCGGGGGAACTGATTTTTATTCTGATTGCTCTGCTGGGACTCTGGCAGATGCCGCTGCACCTGGCGTGGGCGATTTTTCACATTCTCGTGATCACGTTGCAGGCTTTCATTTTCATGATGCTGACCATCGTGTATCTGAGCCTGGCCCACGAGGATCATTAGTGCTTAGTAATAGTTAATCGGGAGTAAACCATGGAATTCGTAGTTGGAATGACGGCAGTGTCCGTCGGGTTGTTGATTGGTCTCGGGGCGCTGGGTGTGGGTATCGGCGTCGGCTCCTTGGGTGGCAAGTTGCTGGAAGGCAGCGCCCGCCAGCCCGAGTTGGCCCCCATGCTCCAGACCAAGTTCTTTATCGCCATCGGTCTGCTGGACGCGGTGGCCATGATCGGTGTTGCCATCGGGCTGTACTTCACTTTCGCCAACCCCTTCCCGGGTCAACTGGCAGCGGCGTTGCAGATAGTCAGCGGTGGCTGATCAAGGGCCGAATACCCGGGCACAAGAGGTGACAGCGTGAATATCAATTTCACAATAATCGGGCAATCGATTTCGATGCTCGTGTTCGTGTGGCTGTGCATGAAGTATATCTGGCCGCCGATCATGAACGCCCTGGACGAACGCCGCCAGCGCATCGCCGACGGTCTTGCCGATGCCGAACAGGGCACGAAGGACCTGGAACTGGCCAAGGGGCGCGCCGCGGAAATCATCCGCGAGGCGAAACAGCAGGCTTCGGAAATCACCGACGCCGCCAACCAGCGTGCCGGGCGCATCGTGGATGAAGGCCGCGACGATGGTCAAAAAGCGCGTGAGCGCCAGTTGGCCGCAGCGAACGCCGAGATCGAACAGGAGATCAACCGTGCTCGCGAGCATCTGCGCGGACAGGTCGCGGATATCGCCGTGGCCGGGGCGGAGAAGATTCTCCAGCGCGAGATTGATCCGAAGGCTCACAAGAAACTGCTGGATGAGCTGGTAGCACAGATCTGATGGCGGAAATCTCCACACTGGCCAGGCCCTACGCGCGGGCGGCATTCGATATCGCCCGAGACCGCGAGGCCATGCCCGAATGGTCCGAAATGCTGCAGTTCGCGGCGGCCGTGGCCGACGACGGGCGGATGGGCCCGTTGCTGGACGATCCGCGTTACACGCGCGAGCAGATTGCCGAGATATTTATTCACGTCGGCGGCAAGCAACTGAACAGGGATGCACAGAACTTCGTTCGCGTGCTGGCGGACAACCGGCGTCTTGCCTT
>SMWH01000081.1 GCA_004357005.1 Gammaproteobacteria bacterium | reverse complement strand
CCCTGGAGTTCACGGCGGTAGGTGCTTGCGGACCGGAAACGGCGGGATTCGCCGCGGGCGCCATGTTCAGCAACATGGATCAGGGCCCGGGGCCCGTCACCGTGACCCTGGAAGCCGGCAAGAAGTACTACGTCGCCGGCGAGTGCACGGGTGACAAGCATCACTCCTGGCAGCCGGTGATCGTCGACGTCACCGACGAGTAACAACGCGCAGGAGCGGCTTTGTAGGAGCGGCTTTCCAGCCGCGACTCCTTAGACTAGACAATAAAGGGCCGGCATTGCCGGCCCTTTATTTGGGGGGACAGTTACCTATTTCCAACCTGCCTTTATCACAGTGGGTGACGGACCGGGGAAATAGGTAACTGTCCCCTTTTCAAACGAGGTTACTATCCCCGGCGTTCCTTTCCCTTGTGGGAGCGGCCCAGGTCAAAAAACATGCGCCGCGATTTCTTATTCTGTTTCCAGTTGCCGGTATTTTTCCTGGTATTTTTCATACAAGCGGGTGTGATGGCTGGAGAGGTCGATTTCACGTCCCTGGATCCAGGCTCGTTCCACGTTGGTGGTGATTTCCAGGGGATCCCCGTCCGTCACGATGAAGGTGGCGTCCTTGCCGGCCTCCAGCGAACCCAGCCGGTTGTCGACACCCAGGATCTCCGCAGCGTACAACGTGATGGCCTTCAACGCATCATCGCGGCTCAAGCCGTGGGCGGCCGCGGTGGCGGCGTTGTAGGGCACGTTGCGGGCGTTGGCGGAGCCGAAAGCCGATCCGTCACCGGCGATCGCAAACCTGACGCCAGCGGCGGCGAGCTTTGAAGCGTTGGTGAACGGGGTGTCGTAGGGTTCCCAACGCCTGAGCGGTACCGTGTGCACCGGGCTCACGATGACGGCGGCGTCCGCCGCCTTCAATTCGTCGGCGACCCGCCACGCATCGATACCGCCGACGATCACCAGCTTCACGTCGAACTTGCCGGCAAGTTCCAGTGCACCGCGGATCTGTCGCACGTCGTTGGCGTGTACGAAAACCGGGATGTCACCCGCGAACACCGGCAACATGGCCTCCCAGCGAAGATCGGTTTTCGTCAGTGACCCCGCCGCATGGGCTTGCGAATAACTGTGCGCTTCGGCGAAGGCATCGTTCAGGGCTTTCAGCCGCGCGCCCAGCGCTTTCTGGGCTTCCTTATCATCCGGGGGTACGGATCGGATTTCGGGCCAGATCACGTGCACGCCGGCGGGAGACTTCACCGTCATGTCTTCCCAGGTCCACCCATCCATCTGCAACACGGCGGACGAACCGGTAATCAGGCCGGTCGCTCCGGTTTGAGAGTTGCCAGGGGATTGGGGCACGGACAAGGCGACCAGGATCCCGTTGGCCCGGGCGACCGGAAACAGTTCGCTGTCCGGGTCCACGGCCTCGTTGGCCTTGACGTTGGGATTGATCGTGCCGGGTTCCGCGTAGTCCCGGGTGGCGCGCACCGCGTTGATCTCCACCAGACCCAACACGGTATTCGCCGCTATCAGCCCGGGATAGATGTGTTTTCCGCTCAGATCGATAACGTTGATATCTGCCGACACCGGGCTGCCGTCGTTGGCGCCTATCGCCGTGATGCGTCCGTCTTCGAACGACAAATGACCGTTCTCGATCACCTCACCGCTCACCGTGTGCAGCGTGGCGCCACGGATGATCACCGGTTCGCCTTGGGGTGGCGGCGGGATGTTCTCGCTGGCCTCGACAGCTGCGGCGAGAATCGACAGAAAAAGAATGCTGATAGTTGTTTTCATTAGTACAGCCCTCCGTCGTGACGGCACACCAGCAGATCGGCGCCGTCGTGATAGAGCCCGCGTAAATCGAGCCGCTCGCCGGTGGGCTTGGCGCCGGCGGTGTTCGATGAGGGTCTGGCTGCCTTGATTTCCATTTTCTTGACCCGGTCCGGGAGGGCTTTTTGTACCAGCCGCTGGCGTTCCGCCCCCATCTGCTCACGCAGTTGGGCATCGGTGTCCAGATCGAAATATTTGCGCCCGTCCACCCAGGTCTGTTCCGCCTTTGAGAAAGTGGACAGGGGGTGGCCGTTCCAGATCACGAAGTCACCGTCCTTGCCGGCTTCCAGGGAACCCACGGAGTTGTCGACACGCAGTTGCACCGCGGGGTACAGCGTCACGAAGTTGAGGGCTTCGATTTCGGACAAGCCGCCGTATTTGATGGCCTTGGCGCCTTCGGTGTTCAGGCGTCGGGCCAGCTCGCTGCTGTCCGAGTTGAAAGAGGTCACGACTCCGGCGTTGTGCATCAGCGCACCCGCATAGGGGATGGCGTCGTGTACCTCGAACTTGTAGGCCCACCAGTCGGAAAACGTCGACCCGCCCGCGTTGATGGCGACCATGGCATCGGCCACCTTGTAGCCTTCGAGAATGTGCTGGAAAGCGGCCACTTCCAGATCGAACTCCTCGGCCAGGCGCACGAAACGCAAAATCTCGTCCTGTCGGTAGGAATGAATATGAACTTTGCGGTCCCGGTTGAGGATCTCGACCATCGCATCCAGGCGCAGGTTCTTCCGGGGCGGCGCGCCCGAGCGATTGCGTTCCCACCGGGCCCACTCGGCTTCGTACTCCTGCGCGGCAATAAAAGTATCGCGCATGATCTGGGGAACGCCCATGCGGGTCTGGGGATAACGCACGTTGAACAGATCGCCCCAGTTGGACTGTTTGACGTTCTCACCCAGCGCGAACTTCACCGTGGGCGCGGCCCCGGCGAATTTCAGCGCGTCCGCGTCCTCGCCCCAGCGCAGTTTGATGACCGTGTTCTGCCCACCCATGGGGTTGGCCGAACCGTGCATGGGGTGCGCCGTGGTCAACCCGCCCGCCAGTTGCCGGTAGATGGAGATGTCCGTGGGATCGGAGGCGTCGGACATGCGCACTTCGCTGGTCACCGCCGCGCCGAACTCGTTAATGCCCCGGTACAACGCGGAGTGCGAATGCGCGTCCAGCAATCCGGGAGTCACGTGTTTGCCCGTGGCATCGATGACCGTCGCGCCGCGCGGAGCGGTGAGACCCGTGCCCACCGCGGCAAATTTTCCGTTGCGGATCAGCAGGTCTGCGTTTTCCAGGGTCCCGTCCGGGCCCTGGGTCCAGACCGTGGCGTTTTGCACCAGCACGGCGGCGGGCTGCGCCGGTTGCTCTTCGAGACCATAAGCGCCGGCGGGGAACGAGGACCATTGAAGCGGGGGAATCTCTTCATCTTTTTCTTCTTTGTCGCCGGGTACGAGGCTGGCCTGCCAGTCGAAAGGACTGCCGTCAGGCAGCGTGCCTTCGCCCCGAAGCGTGTCGGCGATGCGCCTGGCCGACAGGCGCGCCGTGCCTTCGCCGCCGCCGAAGGTTTCCGCGGGCGGGAACAGCAACACGTAGCCTTCCTTGCGGATGACCGTAATCTCCTCATCATCCTGTTTCGCGCGCAACTTCGAGAGCGGTCCGGCGATACTCCATTCGCTTACCGGTTGCCCGTCACGGGTGACCGCCCACTTGCCGCGCGGGTCGATGGAATCCGTATAAGCCGTTCGATACGGGTTGCCGTCCACGAACACCCGGCGCACCCGCGCGGTCTTGTCGAAGAACGGATTGCCATCGCTGATGATCAGGTTGGCGATCTTGCCTTTCTCGACGGTACCCAGACGGTCGCTGACGCCGAGCATGGCGGCGGGGCGGGTGGTGAGGGCGGCGAGGGCCGCGTCCGCGTCCAGTCCGCGTTCGATGGCCTTGCGCACGTTGCTCCAGAAATACAACCCCGGGTTCTCCAGCCCGAAACGCGTAAAGGCAAAGTCGATCCCGGCCTGTTCCAGGAAAGCGGCATTTGACGGAGCCATCTCCCAGTGTTGAAGATCCGCCAGGGAGACATCGAGGGCCATATCGGGCGTTTCCACCGCCGGGGGTTCCGGGAAGTTCAGCGGCACGATGATTCTCGCCCCCGCCAGCGCGGCGCGTTGCCGGTATTCGAAACCGTTGCCCAGGATGATGGCGTCGAGGCCGAATTCGTCGGCGATGCCGCGAACGCGCGCGAAATCCAGTTCGTCATCCGCGCGCATGATCACGGGTTTGTTGCCCCGGATCACCGGGGAAAGCACTGCGAGCGCTGGATTGCTTTCAGCCCGTTCCGCGTCCGGGTTTTCTTTTTGCCAATCATGCGCGGCCCGGTACCACTGCGCGTCGTAAAGAACCTGCCGCGTCAACGCGATGGCGCCGGCCAGGGACGTCGGATAGTAGGCAGCGTCACGGCCGCCATACTCAAAAGCCATCGTGTGGGCCGAGTCGTCATCAATAAGGACCTGTTTGGGGTCATGCACCTCGCCGAGATTCACCAGCGCACTGATGCCCCGGAAAACACCCTGCTGGCCGCTGGACAAAACCGTGGTGTAACCGATGCTGCGGTACCCCTCCGCCGCATGCGGGTCGATCGCCAGTTCGTCGGCGATGCGCCGGTTGGATCTGACCCGGGGGTTCCAGTAACCGGGACCGGCCGGCAGTTCCACGGGGTAGGAGGGGTAGTCTTCCCGGACGATGTCCGGCAATTCCGGCACGCCCAGGTCCGACATGGGATCGATGAATCCCGCATAAACCGAATGGCCTTCCAGGTCCCAGATCCGGGCGCCGTCCGGCGCGGCCACCTTGGCTCCCACGGCGTCGATGATGCCGTCGCGGATGACCACGGTGCCGGACTCGATTACCCGGCCCGGCGCCATCACGATCCGGGCATTGGTCAGCGCATGGACGCGCGGGGTTTTGTCCCGGATGCCGACGGCGGGAGCCGAGGTTTCCTGAGCGGAAGCGGTACCAACGGTGGCCAGGCACAGCAGCGCCAGGCCAACGATCAGGGGACGGTTATTGTGCATTGTGGTTTCCACGGGTTGTTTGAGCGCAGTGAACCCGCCACATTAAAGGCTCCGAAGCCGGGGAGCAATTCGGGAACAGTTACCTCATTTAAAAGGGGGGACAGTTGTGAGTTCCAGCGGCCACGACATCGATGAATTCCCCGACGGCGATCCAGGCTCAGAAGTCTATGACCGGTTCTCGGCAGACGTAGTTGCCCGGGGCAGGGCGGTGTTTGAGCTGTTGACAGACGGCTGATGGCACACGGCCCTTCCGGTCCCGTATCTGGTACATTCCTGCGTCTGATGCTGAAGAATCGTTCACATCGCTGGTCAGGACTCCGGTTGCTCCTGGGCACCACCCTGCTGGTGGTGCAACTTGGTGCGCTGACCCATGCCCTGGGCCATGATCTGGGCGCGCCCCAGGATCAGGTCTGCCTGAGTTGCCTGGCGGCGCAGCCATCGGGTAGCGTGCCGATTAGCTCTTCCTGGTCGGTGCCGAAAGAGGCTGCCGGTTCTTCGCTCATCGATATGCCGGCGCTTGTTATTCGGTTGATCTCGATTCCCTTCGCCCGCCAGCGGGCACCCCCCCTCGCAACCTGATATCCACCCGCACTGGTGACGGTGCGATTGGTCCGGCAATCGCGCCGGTGTGTACGTGTTGACGGGGATGACCCGTTGACGGTCTGCGAGGAAAAGCAATGAAAAGGTGGTACTTGGCGTTTGTTGTGCTGATGGTGTTGCCAATCACGGTATTGGCACAGGACGAGAACACGGAGATCGAGGAACTGCGGCGAGATCTGCAGGAACTGAAAGCAGATTACGAGACGCGCATTCAGCAACTGGAGGAACGCCTGGAACGCGCGGAACGATCGGCGCGCAAGGCCGAGCGGAGTGCCGATGAAGCCATGGAAGTCGCCGAAGAAACGGCCATTTCGTCCGGCGGCCGGGCGTCGTCACCAAACGCCTTCAATCCGGCGATCGGCGTGGTGCTGGTGGGCACTTACTCGGATTTCGACGGCGGATGGGATCGTATTGCGGGGTTCATTCCAGGGAACGAACTCGGGCCAGGTGGGCCGGGCTTTTCCATCGGCGAATCCGAGTTGAACATGAACGCCAACATTGATCCGATGTTCTTCGGTAATTTTACCGTGGCGGTGGGCGATGAAGATGGCCGGGTGGAACTGGAACTGGAAGAGGCATGGTTCCAGACGCTGGGAATCCCCCACGGTTTAACTTTCCTGGCGGGGCGGTATTTTTCGGATCTTGGTTATCTGAACAAGTTTCACCGGCACGCGGACGACTTCACGGACCGGCCGTTGCCGTACCAGGCTTTTCTGGGCGGCCAATACATCGAAGACGGCGTGCAGGCGCTGTGGGTAACGCCTGCCACGTCCGTGTTCCTGGAGTTCGGCGGTG
>SMWH01000080.1 GCA_004357005.1 Gammaproteobacteria bacterium | reverse complement strand
TGAGGCCAACCCCGGGGGTGAATGCGATGACATTCCGGGTCACAACAGCAGTTTCAAGCGTGATGTGTTGCTGGCCTACGGAGATGATCTGGACCGGCTGATGGTGTTCGAATCCGTGTTGCACGAGGACCTGCGCGAAAAGGGGCATCGCCTGTATATCGAACCCCGGGCGCGGGCCTATCACGCCTTTATCACCCGCTGGAAACCCTACATCGTCGAGTTCTACTGCATCGGCCGGCGGCTCGCCGCAACCCGCGTGCACCGCTGGTCCCTCGCCCGGCGATTGCTGTACGTGCTGGGCAGCCCGCTGATCCCCTTCGTGCGTCTGGCGCGCATCCTGCCCATGATCAGGCGCTTCGGTTGGCAACGGGAGCTGATGCCCGGGGTATTGCCTCCGCTGTTTGTGGGTCTCGTCGCCGGCAGCTTTGGGGAGATGATGGGTTATGCCTTTGGTGTCGGAAACACCGAGGAAACCAGCCTGGACCTGGACGTGCACCGTTGGCGCTATGTGATCGACGCCGACCGGGAGGATCTCTGGTCCGGCCGTGTCCTCGAGTTTTCGCCGGATCCGCCAACTCCGGGGCAGCCTGCTGTCGTGTGACGCTTGAAATTTTTCGCAACGCGGCCGTTTCCTGACCGGCCGGGCAAAGACTCCAGGCATCAATCGCGATGACTGACCGCGCTGAACAATGCCTGGCGCTTGCCGTGTTGTGAGGTCAGCGTTGCAGTTGGGCGATGGCGTCAAGCGCCGAGTAGGTGATGATCATGTCGGCGCCGGCGCGCTTGATGCACACCAGGCTTTCCATCATCACCTTGTCCGCGTCGAGGAATCCCCGCTCACCGGCGGCGCGGATCATCGCTGACTCGCCGGACACGTGATAGGCGGCGATGGGTACGGAGAACCTCTCCCGGGCATCGCGGATCACATCGAGACAGGGCAGGGCCGGTTTGATGATGATCAGGTCGGCGCCTTCGTCCAGATCCAGCGCGATTTCCCGCATGGCTTCGCGGCCGTTGGCCATGTCCATCTGGTGGGTATGATGCAGACCCACTTCCGGGCTCGAGTCGGTGCCGGCCTTGAAGGGCCCGTACAGCGCCGAGGCGAACTTGGCGGAATAGGGCATGGTCGCGGTGTTCTTGAAATCATCGGCATCCAGTGCGGTGCGAATCGCCTGGACCATGCCGTCCATCATCCCGGATGGCGCGATCACATCCGCGCCGGATCGTGCATAGGCCGTGGCGATGGCGCCGATACGTTCCAGGGTGGCGTCGTTGTCGATCTGGCCGTCTTTGAGGATCCCGCAGTGACCGTCTGATTTGTATTCACACAGACACAGATCGGCGATCAGAACCAGATCGGGCACGGCATCTTTCAACTGAGCCAGCGCCGTCTGCACCGGGCCGTCGCTTCCGCTGGCGGTGGACGCGGTCAGGTCCTTTTCTGACCGGGTGGCGATACCGAACAGCAGAATCGCCGGTACACCGTGATCGCGTATTTTCTTCGCGTACTTGATCAGAGGCTTCCCGGACAGCACCTTGCAACCGGGCATGGCCGTGATGGGCCGTTCCGCATCTTTGTCCGAGGCAACGAAGAGCGGCAGAATGAAATCGCTCGGTGACAGCCGGGTTTCGCGCACCATGTCGCGCATCTGCGCGGTGGTGCGCAATCGGCGTGGTCGTTGGGCGGGGAATGCCATTCAGTTCTCCAGCAGGCTGCGCGGGGTCTTGCCCATCAGATCCTGTGGGATCTCGTCCACGAACTCGATGGTGCGCGGCAGTTTATATTCCGCCAGCCGGTCCCGGCAATAGCGGAGCACCTCCTCGGTGCTGATCTCGCCTTCGGCCACCAGCAGTGCCTTGATCATTTCCAGGCCGTTGCGGTCTTTGGCCCCGAATACCAGTGATTGTCTCACCTCAGGCATCGAAGAGAGTACCTGCTGGACTTCCAGGGGGTCCACTTTCACGCCCGACACGTTGATCAGCGCGTCGCTGCGGCCGGTCAGATAGAGGTCGCCTTCCAGGTCCTGCCAGCCCAGATCGCCCATGCGGTAGAAGCCGTCCCCGGTGATGGAAGCGTCTTCGCCCGGTTCGCCGATGTATTCCCGATACAGGGCCGCGCCGGAAACCTGGACATGTCCCGGTTGTCCCTGGGGCACCTCGCGGCCGTCGTCATCGATGATTCGTACCCGCACACCGTCCAGCGGCTTGCCCACGTTGCCCATGCGTGTGTGTGCGCCGGAAGAAATACTCACGGTGCCGGTTTCCGAGGACCCATACAGTTGCCGCACTTCGATGCGCAGTTCGCGGAGCCGGGCATCGAGTGCTTCCGGGATTGCCGCGCCCGATGAAATCCAGGCGCGCACATGGCGCAAATCGGACAGGGGCTCGATCACCTGGGCCAGGGCCTGGAACACAAAGGGCGATCCCACCACGACCGTGGGTTTGTGCTCGAGGATCGCCTCGAGCATGGAGCGCGGCAGGAAACGATTCAGGGTGATGATGCTCGCGCCGCTGAACAATGGCGTCAGCATGCAGTTGGAAAAACCGTTGGCGTGCCAGAAAGGCACGACGCTGAGGAAACGGTCGTCGGCACTGATGTCCAGACCGGCTTTCACGTGTCGGGCGTTGGCATCCACCGCGCCGGCAGTGCGCGCGACGATGCGCGGTTCACCGGTGCTGCCGGAGGTGCTCAGGCACACGAATTCCCGATCCGGATCCAGATCAACTTCTTTGGCTGCCGGCGGATTGGCCCCGGTATCGGCAAGAACCTCGTCGACGGGAATGATCTCCGCGCCACTGTCTGGCATCGCGGATGCGGTGGCCGCGCTGCACAGTACGGCCTGCACGCGACACTTCCGGAACATCGTTTCCAGTTCGGGGGTTTTCAGCCCCGTATTCAACGGCAAATAGCTGTGACCCGCACGCGCCGCGGCCAGGAATGCGACCACCGCCTGGGCGGAATTGGGCAGCAAGCCTGCAACGCGGTCACCGGGTTGCAGGTTCAGGCGCATAAGCCGGCCCGCCAGGACGCGCGCCGACAACTGGATTCCAAAAAAACTGTGTTCCCGGGTGCCGTCAATGACCGCGATGTGATCGTTGGATTCGAACAGGGAATGCAGCGGGGGTGCCGGCACCGTGCGCGTGTCCGTCAGGAACCCGGCCGGGCGGCGGAGACAAAGGCGGTCAGGCGATCCAGGTCACAGATCAGGTCCGCATCGATATCGTCCGGCTCGAAACGGATATCAAAGCGTTCCTCCAGCGCGAGCACGAGTTCCACGATCAGTATCGAATCAGCGGCGGTGACGTCGTCCAGACGGCCGTTGGCGCGAAGATGTTCGAGTGCTTTGTCTTCCAGGCGCAGTCGCTCAGCCATGAGTTGGAGGATGGCAGCGCGGGTCTCATCCGGTGCGTTCATGGTTTCTTCTTTCTTTTCATGGGGCGCGCCCACAGTTCCCAGTGGGTTGGATGCGCCAGTATCCACGACTCCAGCAGCCCGACCATGGACATGAGTCGCCCGGTAAATTCTTCGGGTTCAGACTTGCCAGTGTAGCGGATGGGTGGATCGAAAATAATTTCAAATCCACTGGTATTGCCGAGGCATTGCATCGGCACGAGCGGTGTGCCCGTGAGTTCCGCGATCCTCAGAAAACCCCCGGCAAAGGGGCGTTCTTCATTGAGAAAGGGTACCCAGAACCACTCGCTGGAAATGGCGGCATCGATGTGAACGTTGACGATGCCGTTTTCGCGCAGGCGTTGCAGCAGCTTGGCCCCCAGCCCCTTATCCTGCGTGTGGGTCTCGTCCTCGACGATATCGTTCAGAAAGCGGCCGTAAGCCGGCACCACGAAACGTTTTCCAAACCGGCCGGTAGCCGTGTTCCCGGGCATCCGGTTGCGGATGCTCATGAGCGGATAGCCGATCCGCCGCAGGTAGTACTTGGCCAGACGATTGGCATGGAAATGCGCGCTGATGACGATCACGCCCTTGCCGTCGGCCAGCGCGTTGTCCAGGTGTTCCATTCCTGTGATCGTCGCGCGTTTGCCGAGTTCCTCGAGATCCAACCGCGACATGACCAGGTCGTCCACTCCCTTGCGTACGTCGCGGCGAATGAATTCGCGCGCCATGATCTCGGGGGTGGCCGGCGGCGTGTGGCCCTTGAACATATCGGTCATGCGCCGGGTGACGGTTTCCATTCGGGTTTTGCGCAGGCGCGCATAGGGATCTGCCGCGCGATCCGCGAGCCACAACAAGGCATTCACCGGGATCAGCCGTGACAGCCAGCGCACGGGATATAGATAGACCCATGCCACGACGTCCTGGAGTGTGATCCAGGAGCGCTTCGGGTCAGGGGTCCAGATGTGGTGCCGTCGCCGGGCTTCGAGTATTGGTTCCGCCATAGACCGGTGTTGTCATCCTCGGGGTCCGGTTGGTGTGGGCAAGTATTGTATCCTTCCCCACTGCTCCAGGGGCATCGGGGGGCGCCGGGGCGCATCGGGGGGCACCGTGCATCAGCCCAGGGGCATTTAGCTCGCTACAAAAAAACAGGCAAGCCGTTGGATATTTCAGTCATTGTTCCTTCGTACAACTCGCGCGCCACCATCGAGCGCTCGCTGGGCGCGCTGGTGTCACAGGAAACCGAGCTGCGCCACGAGATCATCTGTATCGACAGCTCCACCGACGGAACCGGTGAGCTGATCGCCGAACGTTTCCCCCAGGTCGAACTCCTGCGTTCCACCAAACGCCTGTATCCCGGCGACGCGCGTAACCTGGGCATCGCCCGGGCGAAGGGTGGTCTGCTGGGTTTCACGGACGCGGACTGTATTGCAAAACCCGACTGGATTGCGGCGGTCGGGCGCGCGCACGCCTCGCCTCACCCGGTGATAGGCGGCGCCGTGGGCAACGCCAACCCGGAAAGCTATGTGGGGTGGGGTTACTATTTCACCGAATTCAACCAGTGGATGCCCGGGGGCAAGGCCGGGTTCATGGAAGACATTCCCACCTGTTGTCTGAGCATGAAGCGGGAAGTGTATGAACAGTTTGGTCCGTTTATCGAAGGCACCTACTGTTCGGACACGGTGTTCAACTGGCGGCTGGCCGAAGCCGGTACGCAACCCTGGTACGATCCGGCCATTCGGGTGGATCACCTGAACCCCACGGCATTCCTGGAAACACTGTTGCACGAGCCCATGCACGGGCGCGCTTTCGCCACAGTGCGGGCCCGGGAAAAACAACTGTCCCGTGGGAAACTCCTGACCTATTCTCTGCTTGCGCCCCTGTTGCCGCCTTTGTTGTACGCCCGCGCCGCGGGACGCGCCCTGAAGCGCCGGGGGACTTTCCCCCGCTTCCTCGCCACCACGCCTGTTGTGTTGTCGGCGATTACCGCATGGTCCGTGGGCGAGTTCGCGGGTTACCTGTCTCACGCGCTGAAACCCGGACGACGCTGAGCCCATGTGCGGTCTGGCCGGTTTGATCCACCTGGATGGCCGCCGAGCCGCGGATCCGGCTGTGCTCGAAGCGATGAACGCAACCCTGGTGCATCGTGGGCCTGACGGCGAAGGCGTGCTCATATCGGGTCCGGTGGGTCTGGCCAGCCGGCGTCTGGCGATTGTTGATTTGCATCCCCGGGGCAACCAGCCCATCAGCAACGCCGCCGGCAATTGTCACATCGTCGCCAACTGCGAGATCTACAACTATGCTGAACACCGCCCCGCGCTGGAAAAAGACGGTTACCGGTTCAAGTCCCACACGGACACGGAAGTCATCCTGGCGCTGTACGAACGCCACGGTGAACGCTGCGTGGACTATCTGCGCGGGATGTTCGCCTTTGCGATCTGGGACGAACGGGAGAGCAAACTGTTCGTGGCGCGGGACCGTTTCGGGCAGAAGCCTCTTTATTACGCGCAGCACGACGACACGGTGTGGTTCGCCTCGGAGATCAAGGCCTTGCTGGCGGATCCCGCGCTGCCCCGCGACACGAACCCGGTAGCGCTGCATCGATTCCTGGCTTTCGGTTATATACCGGCACCGGACACGGCGTTTAAATACATCCGCAAGTTGCTCCCCGCTCACACCCTGGTCGTGGAGGATGGGCGTGTGCGGATCGAGCGTTATTGGCGGCTCGACTATTCGATAACCCATGCGCCGGCGAAGCTGGCGGATCTGGAGCGCGAAGTCCTGGATCGTCTGGAGGAATCCGTGCGTCTCCGGCTCATGGGCGACGTCCCGGTGGGCACGTTTCTCAGTGGTGGAGTGGACTCGAATGCCGTCACCGCGCTCATGTGCCGTGCGGATCCGGAAAGAGTGAACAGTTTCTCCGTGGGGTTTCGCAACATGCCCGGTGATGAGAGCCGGATGGCGAGGGAGGCTGCGCAATACTATGGCACCCGACACCACGAGGTGATGGTGGACCCTCAACTGTGCGATGTGTTGCCGGCCATCGTGCGGCAATACGATGAACCCTTTGGCGATCCGTCATCGGTCCCGCTCTGGCACCTCAACCGGGAAGCGGCCAGACACATCACCGTGTCGCTCAATGGCGAGGGCGCCGATGAGATGTTCGCCGGTTACGTGCGCCACCGGAAACACGAGCTGGCCCGTTATTGTTATGCGTTGCCGAGACCGCTGCGCCGGTCATGGGCGGGCCTGCTGCGTGGGTTGGGTGCGAACCGGCTGGGCCGCGGGCACCTGCTGCGCCGATTGCTGGTTTTTCTGGAACTGGATGAACCAAGCCTTGAGCGGGTTTACGGGCAATGGGCGGCTTTTCATTTCAACGATGGACTCGCTGGTGAATTGTGCAACCCCGCTTTCCTGGCGTGCCAGGTGGCGGCGGATCCGTGGGGCATCCTGGAAGGTCTGTTCGAGGAAGCCGGGACCGATGATCCGATTAACGCCATGCTCAGTGTGGACGCCGCGAGCTTCCTGACGCATCTGCTGGTCAAGGTAGACATGATGAGCATGGCGCACTCTACGGAAGCCCGTTCGCCGTTCCTGGATCATGAATTCGCCGGCTTCGTGGCCAGTCTCCCGGGAAAACTGAAACTGAAAGGCGCCACTTCGAAGTGGATCCTGAAGCGCGCGCTGCGGGGTGTGGTTGCGCCGGGTGTGCTCAACCGGCGCAAGATGCCGTTCACCCTTCCGGTCAACGCATGGCTCAGAGGGGAACTGAGCGACATGCTGCGCGATGTGCTGTTGGATGAGCGCACGGCGCAACGGGGTTATTTCCGGCTCGAGGCGCTGAAAAGGCTCATCGATGCGCACCTGCGCAACGAGGGAGATCACGGCTACACGCTCTGGAATCTCCTGGTTCTGGAACTCTGGCATCGGGAAGTGCTCGATGGCAGCGTCAGTCCCGCCGCTTAGC
>SMWH01000079.1 GCA_004357005.1 Gammaproteobacteria bacterium | reverse complement strand
TTTTCCAGGCAATTGCCCCCGGAGCAGGGCTTCTTCGACCAGCGCGTCCTGCTGCTGGCGATACACCGAGTAATAGCCCACGGCGGGGGAGGGTGAACGTGGCCGGCCAGCATACAGCAACTGCTGGTCGGCACGAATACAGGCTTTTACACGGTGCTTGCTCTGGTACCAGGAGCCCTGGTTGAGGGGTTCTTCCTGACACCACACGACCGTCCCGGCCCGGGGATAACGCGCGAGTTGTTCGCAAAGCTGTTCCTTGGGGAAGGGATAAAGCTGCTCGATACGGATGATGGCAACGTTTTGCAGCCCGCGTTCTTCCCGCGCCCCGACGAGGTCGTAGTACACCTTGCCGGCGCAGAGCACGATCCGGTCCACTGTCGTGGGATCGAGTTCGGATGTTTCGGGAATGACGACGTGGAATCCCCCCTTACTCAGCGCGTCCAGCTTCGAGGTGGAGAGTTTGTGGCGCAGCAGACTTTTCGGCGTCATCACGATCAGCGGCTTGCGGTACTTGCGCAACATCTGGCGCCGGAGCATGTGGAACATTTGCGCCGGCGTGGTGGGTACACAAACCTGCATGTTGTCCATGGCGCATAACTGGAGAAAGCGCTCGAGACGCGCCGAAGAATGTTCGGGTCCCTGGCCTTCATAGCCGTGGGGAAGAAACAGGGTCAGACCGCACATGCGCCCCCACTTGGCCTCGCCGGAACTGATGAACTGGTCGATGACGACCTGCGCCCCATTCGCAAAATCACCGAACTGGGCCTCCCAGATCACCAGCGCTTCCGGTTCCGTTGTGGCATAGCCGTATTCGAAACCCAGCACGGCTTCTTCCGAGAGCAATGAGTCGATGATGGTGAAATCCGCCTGTTTCGCCGATATGTGCTCCAGGGGTATGTGCACGCCGCCGCCTTCCTGGTTGTGCAGGACAGCATGCCGGTGAAAGAAAGTACCACGCGCACTGTCCTGACCCACAAGACGCACATGCGTTCCTGTATCAAGAAGCGACGCGTAGGCGAGGGTTTCCGCAAAACCCCAGTCCATCGGGATCACGCCGGCGGCCATTTTCCGACGGTTGTCGATAATGCGTTTTACCCGCGCTTGCAGGACAAAACCCGCGGGGAGATGGGTGAATGCCGCAGCCAAAGAACGAACTCTCTCGGGGGAGACCGTCGTATCGGCCGGATCGCTCCAGTGGCTGTCCGCATAGGGCGACCAGTCGATACGGTAGTGCGGCGTGGGCCGGGTGTCGATGAACCGCGCTACCGAGTCCCCCGCGTCCAGTTTGTCACGGTAGTCGTTCGTCATTTGCCGCACATCGCTTTCCGTCAGCGTACCGGCGCCGATCAGCTTGTCTGCGTAAAGCTGGCGCGTGGTCGGACGTTGCCGAATGTTCTGGTACATCACGGGTTGCGTTGCTGCAGGCTCATCCGCTTCGTTGTGTCCGTGTCGCCGGTAACAGACCAGGTCGATGACCACGTCCTTGTTGAACTCTCTGCGGTAGTCAGCCGCCAGTTTGGTTACGAAGATGACCGCTTCGGGATCATCCCCGTTGACGTGCAAAATCGGCGCCTGGACCATTTTTGCGACTTCCGTGCAATACAGGGTCGAACGGGTGTCCAGGGGATCGCTCGTCGTGAATCCGATCTGGTTGTTGAGCACGATGTGCAATGTGCCGCCCACCGCAAAACCCCGGGCCTGGGACATGTTGAAGGTTTCCATGATCACGCCCTGTCCGGCGAATGCGGCATCGCCGTGAATCAGCACGGGCATGACCTCGTCCCGGGTTTCGTCCCGGCGTTTTTCCTGGCGGGACCGGGCGGAGCCAATGACCACAGGGTCGATGATTTCCAGGTGCGAGGGATTGAAGGCGAGGGCAATGTGAGTAGGCCCGCCCGGAGTGTGTACATCGGTGGAAAATCCCAGGTGGTATTTCACGTCGCCCATACGTTCCCGGTCCGCGTCGGGCGTCTTGTCCTCGAACTCCAAATAAAGGTCGGCGGGCAGCTTGCCGAGGAGGTTGACCAGAACATTGAGGCGGCCCCGGTGGGCCATGCCGATCACGATTTCGCGCACACCTTTTTCGCCCGTGTGCTGTATGAGGAAATGCAGCAGGGCGATGAGGCTGTCTCCGCCTTCGAGGGAGAAGCGTTTCTGCCCCACGTACTTGGTGTGCAGATAACGCTCGAGTCCTTCGGCCGCGGTGATGCGTTCGAGTATGGTTCGTTTTTCATCCGCGGTCAGTTCGATATTGCCGGCTGCTCCTTCCAGGCGTTTCTGCAGCCAGACGCGCTGGGTGGTATCGGTGATGAACATGTACTCTGCACCGATGTGGCGGCAATACACGGCCTGGAGCAGCGTAATGATATCGCGCAGTTTCATGCGGTCCGGGGCAGCGAGCGAACCGGTGTCGAATACCGTATTGAGATCGGTTTCCCCGAGCCCGTGGAATCCCGGATCCAGGTCCGGTACCGGGGGGCGTGGCTGGAGGGACAGGGGGTCCAGCCGCGCGTGCTGATGTCCGCGCAGTCGATAGGCGTTGATCATTCGCAGGACGCCTGCCTGTTTGCGGGCGGCATCGGCGGTCAGCGCCGCGGGATGAACCGCGATGGCGACACCGTTGCGCGCCAACTCCCGAAAGCGATCCCGTATTGCTCGATGATTTGCGTCCGGAGCGGTGCCTTTCTGGCGTAAGCGATCAAAAAACTGGCGCCACGCGTCGGGAACGGCATCGGGATCCTGCAGGAACTGCTCATAGAGCTCCTCGGTGTATGCGGCGTTGCCGCCGAACAGATAGGAACTCTCCAGGAATTCTTTGAGACTGGCACTCACGCTGCTGGCCTGCTTTCCCGCTCAGCCTGGTACATGCCGTGGGGCATGTGCCGGGGGAGATGCGGAGTGTCGCTTGCGCCGACGATGAACTTCCATGTCATTCGGTCCTTGGTTCGGCGGTTCTTTCGGGCTGTGTCCGGCGCTGTTCTTTAGCGCTACCGGTTTTCCCGCACGGGGGCGCGTCATTATACCGCCGGCCCCAGGCCCCTCATAGCCTCAGCTCGCGCAGATCCGGGTGGCGGTGCGCATGTTCCCAGACCTCGTCGAAGAAGGTCATTAATTCCCTGGCACGCGGGCGGTCCGCTCGAGTCATTCTGGCCGTGTAACGATCCGGTGTCGTGTCAAACAGCACATGGGCGTCGTCCACGACGACGAAAGCTGAGCCGTAGTCTTGATGGTCAGGGCCAGGAACCCGCAGGGAGATCCGGCTGGACAGGCGGTGGGCGAGGCCAAGCAAGCGGTGGCCTTCCTTGACGACCCGGCGCGGGTCGCGCACCAGAACTCTTATCCGGGCGCGCTGGTGGCCGATAGCCAGCCTGCGCAAGGCGTCGACAAATGGTTGCTGGTCAAAGATGACCGGATCGAGGTCGGGGGTGTATATATTCAGCGATTGACGGGCAAGCAGCGTGAGTTGGAGAACGGCGTGTCGGACTGTCTCGGCGGTTTCCAGAGAAATGGGGCTTTCCATTTTTCGGTGTTGGCTTCGATGCGGGTTCAGTGTGGGAGTTCAGCGCAGGGTTCAATCCAGGGGGCAGGTCATCCACCAGTGTGGGATACCCGCCTCGTCATATTCGTCACCCTCAACGCGGAATCCATGAGCTTCATAGAACGATACCGCGTCTTTCTGGGCACTGAGAGCCACAACACCATAGCCACGGTCCCGCGCGACACCCATGAGGATCTTGAGCATGGTCTGGCCTATTCCCTGGCCGCGGTGTGCTTTGAGAACGGCCATACGCCCGATGTGCCCATCGACGGTCAGGCGACCGCAAGCCACCACTTTTTTCTCCCGGTCTTGCGCCAGGACATGGTAAGACTGTTCATCCTGATCATCCCATTCCTTCTCCTCGGGAATCTTTTGCTCGTGGATGAATACCTCAGACCGGATAAAACGTAGATTGTCCCTGTCCGATTGCCAGAACGCGCGTCGGATGTGAAAATCAGGTTCGTCGCTCATATGCTTTCCGCCTTGCTGTCAGCATTGCCGATATAGCCGGCGGGAGTCAGTGACAGCAGTCGCATTTTCGCGTCTTCGGGGATATCCAGGTCACGTATAAAGGCGTGCAGCCGTTCCTGGTCTATTCTTTGTCCCTGGGTGAGCTTTTTTAACTGTTCGTACGGCTTTGGAACGCCGTAACGGCGCATCACCGTCTGAACAGCCTCGGCGAGTACCGCCCAGTTGTGGTCGAGATCATCACTCATCCGCTGAGCATTGGCTTGTAGTTTGTGCAGACCCTTGAACGCAGACTTGTAGGCGATCAGACTGTGTGCCCAGGCCGTGCCGATGTTGCGGAGCAGGGTGGAATCTGTCAGATCCCGCTGGAAACGTGAAACGGGCAGGTGGGCACTGAGGTGGCGCAGCAAGGCGTTGGCCAGCGACAGATTACCCTCGGCGTTCTCGAAGTCGATCGGGTTGACTTTGTGCGGCATCGTTGACGAGCCGACTTCATCGCCCACTCTCTTCAGATCGAAGTAACCCAGTGAAACGTATCCCCAGATATCCCTGCACAGATCGATCATGATGGTATTGAAGCGCGCCAGTGCGTCAAACAGTTCCGCCATGTAGTCGTGCGGTTCAATCTGGATCGTGTAGGAGTTCCAGGTCAGTCCCAGGCTTTCAACAAATCGTGTGCAAAATGCTTCCCAGTCGACGTTGGGATAGGCGGCAAGGTGCGCGTTCCAGTTGCCCACCGCGCCGTTGAATTTGCCCAGGATCTGGACGTGTTGGAACTGCTGCCGTTGACGTTCCAGGCGGTGGACCACATTGGCCAGTTCCTTGCCGAGTGTGGTCGGAGAGGCTGCTTGCCCGTGTGTACGGGAGAGCATCGGCTGTTTCGCGTATTCGTGTGCCATGCTCCGCAGGCGCTCGATCAATTGTTCCATCACCGGGAGCAGGATATCTTCCCTGGCGTCACGGAGCATGAGTCCATAAGCCAGGTTATTGATATCTTCCGACGTGCAGGCGAAATGAAAGAACTCCTGCACCGCCATGAGTTCGGAGCTGGATTCGATCCGTTCCTTCAGGTAGTACTCCACCGCCTTTACATCATGGTTCGTCTTCTTCTCGATCTTCTTTATCTCTGCAGCTTGTTTCGAATCAAAACGATCAACAATCTTGAGGAGAGCATCTACTTGCGCCCGTTTCAGTCGGGGAA
>SMWH01000078.1 GCA_004357005.1 Gammaproteobacteria bacterium | reverse complement strand
TCATCGCGTACCGAGCCGGTCCGCGTGCCCGCGCCCTTGGGGTCAATGGGTGTCGGCGTCTGACCCACTCCGCCCCGGCTGGTCGCCGCGTGACGGTTGGAACGGTTGTTCACGACCCGGGCCACCTCGCGGCGAACGTCCGCGTTATAACCGGGATAGCCCCAGTAATAGTTGGGCCAACCCCAGTGCGTGTGGTGATGCGGCCAGCCCCACCAGGGATAACCCCAACCGACAAAACCTGAGTACCAGGGTCCCCAGTAACCGAAATTAAAGAAGAAGCCGCTGTGGGGGCCATACCAGAACGGTCCCCAATACGGCCACCACCCCGGGCCGGAGCTGAAGCCAACGCCGACAAAGACATTGCTGCTGCCGCCGTAGTAGCCGTCTTCGTAGTACACGGAGGCGCCGGAATAGTAGGCGCCCTCGTCATCCGAGTAGTAATAACCGTCGTCGGCCGGGTAGTAGGCCTGGTAGGTCGTCGCACAGCCCCCCAGAAAGACAGCCGCCACTGCCATCATTGCGAGTTTGTTGAAAACCGTCGTCATTAGACCCTGTTACCCAGAATCAACTCTATCGCACCCTTCCTGAACAGTAGCTGAACCCCAGCCGGCCCGCAGCTTGCCTCACGGGAAACAGGGCTTTTTCGGTGCTTCCCCAGTATTATGCGCCCTCGTCGTTGCGGGGATATGGACCGTCGTTTGACCCCACATACCACAAGCGGACGCTGGCAACTGGGCCTCTCCCTGGCCCTGTGCACCATGTTGTTGTGGGCCACCCTGCCCCTGGCGCTGGCGGTAACCCTCGAGGTGCTCGACCCGTGGACGCTGACCTGGTCCCGCTTCCTGGCCGCCTTTTTGATCCAGGGCGCCTACCTGGCGTGGACGGGGCAGTTGCATCACTTCCGGGAACTGACCCGGCGGGACTGGCTGGTGCTGAGTACCGCCGCTTTGTGCCTGGGCGCCAACTACATCCTTTTCCTGCTGGGGATGCACAACACATCCCCGGCCACCGCGCAGATCATCATCCAGTTGGCGCCCATGCTCATGGCGCTTGGGGCACTGTGGGTGTTCGGAGAGCACTACGGAGCCAGCCAGTGGCTGGGCTTTGGGATCGTGATCGCAGGGATGGCGCTCTTCTTTGGCGACCAACTCCAGATTACTTTCGTGCCAAAGGACACTTTTTACCTGGGCGCCACGCTCATGGTACTCGCCGCCATCACCTGGGCCGTTTACGCCCTGGCCCAGAAACAGCTGCTCAATCATGGTGTACGGCCGCCGCTCGTGCTGTTTTTCATCTACGGCGTGTCAGCCGTGCTGTTTCTGCCCTTCGCTTCCCCCTCGAGCCTGCGCGGGATATCCGGGCTGCATCTGTGGACTTTCCTGTTCTGCCTGCTCAATACGCTGGGTGCTTACGGCAGCTTCTCGGAAGCGCTCAAGCATTGGGAAGCTTCGCGAGTCAGCGCCATTCTCGCCCTGGTGCCCCTCTCGACGCTGGTGTCGGTCAGTGTGGTAGCAGACGCCTGGCCGGAGCTGGTGACGCCGGAACGTCTGTCCGCCGCCGGCTGGATCGGCGCGTTGATGGTGGTTGCCGGATCCATGCTCACCAGTCTTGGCGGCCGAAGCCACCAGCCGGTCGTACACGCCACGACCGTGGGCGAGGACCCGGAATGTGACTGACTTGCGGCATATCAGCTTTTCGCGCATTCGCGCTATGATCTGTAGTTCGGTTCAAGCGACAAGGGAGACATAATCCATGGCGGAACAGATCAACACCGAAGAGCTCAAGGAAAACATCAGCCAGCGCAGTACCTGGCTGAGACTGCTCTACATCATTCTGCTGGCGGTGATCTTCACGATCACCGAGTTCATCATCGGCGTCGTGGTTGTGATCCAGTTCGGTTTCGTGCTGCTCAGCGGCAAAACCAACGACGATCTCAAGCAGTTCGGTGATGCTCTGAGCCGCTATGTCTTTGACATGCTGCGCTATCTCACCTTTAACAGCGATGAGCTGGTGTTCCCCTTTGCAGAATGGGACTACGGCCCGAGCGCGCCCAAAAAGACCGCGTCGGCCCCTGCGAAAAAGAAAAGCACCAGGAAAAAAGCCCACCGCCGCAGCTGACGGACCCGCCGCCGGACCCTGTCCCGGGGCATAGCATGAAACGAGACGTCTACGACATCCAGGGCTATGCCATCGTCCTCGACAAGGTGATCCACGTCACCCGTGTGTTCGAGTCGGAGAACAACGAAGGTTTCCAGTTCAATATCCGCTTGTCAGGCGAAGCACGCCTGACCCTCAAGCACCCTGATCTGGCCGAGGCCACACTCCAGCGGGACCTGTTCATCAAAGCCCTGCGCAGCGATGAATGACGCCAGGGCTACGTGGCGCGCCGGCGTGCTTTTCGCGCTGGCGGCCTTTCTATCCTGGGGTTTCGTCCCGATTTATTTCAAGCAGCTTGTGCAGGTCCCTGCCCCCGAGGTACTCGCCCACCGGATCGTCTGGTCGGTGCTGTTCCTGGGTGTGTACATTGCACTGCGGAAGAGTTTTGCCGATACCCGGGACACGCTCCGTAATCGCCGTCTCGTGGCGGGACTCATGCTCAGCGGAGCGCTGGTGGCCTTCAACTGGCTGATCTTCGTGTGGGCGGTGGCCCACGACCGGATTCTGGAAACGAGCCTGGGCTACTTCATCACGCCTTTGCTCAACGTGGTTCTGGGATTGTGCTTTCTGGGTGAGCGCCTCCGAACGCTGCAGTGGATGGCGGTGGGACTGGCAGTCTTTGGCACCGGGTACCTCACGGTGGCATACGGTGAGTTGCCCTGGGTAGCGTTGTTGCTGGGCTTCAGTTTCGGCTTCTATGGACTCATCCGGAAACAACTCCCGGTCAAACCCGTGCAAGGCCTGTTTGTGGAAACCCTGTTGATGCTGCCCGTGGCGTTGGGGTATCTGCTATGGCTGGCTTCCTCCAATTTGGGCGCTTTCGTGCACACCGATCGTGCGACGGACTGGTGGTTGGTGGGTACGGGGCTGGTGACGGCGCTGCCGCTGTTGTGGTTTATCAACGCAGCCAGGCGCATGCCGCTCAGCACCTTGGGCTTTTTCCAGTATCTCGCGCCCTCCATGAGTTTCATGCTCGCCGTTTTCGTCTATCACGAACCCTTCACCCACACACAGGCGGTGGCGTTCGCTTCCATCTGGCTGGGGTTGGTGCTGTTCAGCACCGACGCGGTCCTGTGGCAACGGCGACGCGCCGAATCGTCACTGGTTTAACGCTTCCCGACCGGGCCCCGTCGTCCGCCCGGCGACGGTGTGGCCCCGAGCCCTGAGCTGCGGTTATTTCGCTCGGCGATGCCCCGCAATCCATCCCGCGACGAGCAACAGCAACCAGAGGATCCAGCGCCCGGAACCGGGCAGCGTTGGGCCGACAGCAGCAAATGCGGGGATGGCATGCGCCGAGACGAGGAGAAGGGGGATTGTCCGAATCACGCGCCTGTTCATGGGTGTCCTCCCAAGTCTTCATCCGGCGCGGACCGGACTTAAGAGTGTAGCACCCCGGGCGCCAAAACGTGACCTCAGTCACACTTTCCCGTGACCCATGAAAAACACTCTGTTTTTCAGTCAGTTGTCGCGCTGCAAGGCACAAAAAAACCGCCCGGGCAGGGACCCGGTTGAAAAGCAATCCAGGGTCTGACGTTGCGTTTCGGGGCGCAAGCGCCGGGGCTCCCGGCGGAAAGCTACTTGAGCGCCTTGGACACGATCTCGAAGGTGTTTTTGGACAACCCGGCCTTTCCGGCCATGCGCTCCAGTTGCTCGTTCTGAGCGTCGCGGCGAGGCTGATCGAAACGCTTCCAATGATTGAACAGCCCGGCCAGGCGTGAGGCGATCTGGGGGTTGAGGGCGTCCAGCTCCAGGATACGGTCGGTCATGAAACGGTAGCCCCCGCCATCGGCCACGTGGAAACCCACCCGGTTGTGCATGCCATAAGCACCCAGCAGCGCACGCACCCGGTTGGGGTTGCGCAGCGTGAAATCCGGGTGGTTCGCCAGCGACTGGACGCGCTCCAGCGCACCGGGACGTTCATCTGTCGCCTGGATGCTGAACCACTTGTTAATAACCAGGGGGTCGTGCTGCCAGGTGGCGTGGAAACTCTGCAGGGCTCCCGCCGCCTGGGTTGCTCCCGAATGAACCAGTCGCGCAAGCGCTGCCAGACGATCGGTCATGTTGCCAGCCGTTTCGAACTGTGCGGCACAACGTTCCCGCAACGCCGGGTCATCCAGGGACATGAGATACCCCAACGCGGTATTTTTCAACTGGCGCCGCGCGATAGCGTTCACTTCAAGCTGATACGGGCCTGTTTCCTGGTTGCCGTCGAAAACCGCCAGCAGATTGTCATGCAGCGCCCGGGCCAACTCGCCACGGGTGAACTCTCGCGCCTGGTGAATGGCGTCGATGTCGATGACATCCATCTGATCGGCCAGATAAGTCTCACCGGGCAACATGATGGCTTCGGCGATCAAAGCCTTGTCCAACGACTCGTCACGCAGGGTCGTGCCGAAGGCATCCACAAAAACGGGAGACAAGGAAGGCGCCTTTCCGTTCCGGATGTCCTGCACCTGTTCCAGGAGCAAACGGGTCGCGAACTGTTGCGCTGCCTCCCAGCGGTTAAAGGGATCCGAATCGTTAGCCATGAGAAAGGCCATTTCTTCGGGCGTGTAGTCGTAGCGCAGTTGCACCGGCGCA
This sequence comes from Gammaproteobacteria bacterium, assembly GCA_004357005.1. Taxonomy (GTDB): domain Bacteria; phylum Pseudomonadota; class Gammaproteobacteria; order SMWH01; family SMWH01; genus SMWH01. The sequence goes on along the minus strand of SMWH01000078.1, from coordinate 3,484 downwards.
GAAAAGCCACGCAGCAGAGAGGGCACCGGCCGTTCAGAAAGATCCGTGAAAGTAAACTGTTGTTCTTCGGTGGTGAGTTCCAGCACCCCGGCAGAATTCAGGACCTGACCTTCGCCCTGAAGCTTCAGAGGAAGGTCCTTGCCGGTGGAATCGAGGAGACCCACGGCCACCGGGATACAGAAGGGCTTTTTCGTGTTCTGGCCCGGTGTGGACGGGGTGTGCTGGCGGAGCGTCAGCGTGTACTGACGAGACCGACCGTCGTACTCTCCACGGGCCTCCACCACCGGCGTCCCCGATTGGGCATACCAGCGTCCAAATTGTTTGAAATCACGCCCGTTGGCATCCGCCATGGCCGCACGAAAATCGTCACAGGTAACGGCTTGTCCGTCGTGTCGTTCGAAGTAGAGATCAATACCCTTGCGGAAACCTTCACGACTCAGCAGCGTGTCATACATCCGCACGACTTCCGCGCCCTTCTCGTACACCGTGGCGGTATAGAAGTTGTTGACCTCGATGTAGGAATCCGGCCGCACCGAGTGTGACATGGGTCCTGCGTCCTCCGGGAACTGGTGGCCGCGCAGGCGCCGTACATCTTCGATGCGTTTGACCGCCCGGGACTGCATATCCGCTGAGAATTCCTGGTCGCGAAACACCGTCAGACCTTCTTTGAGACTGAGCTGGAACCAGTCGCGACAGGTCACCCGGTTGCCGGTCCAGTTATGGAAGTATTCGTGACCGATCACAGCCTCGATCTGCTGAAAGTCCGTATCCGTGGCGGTTTCAGGCGAGGCCAGCACGTATTGAGCGTTAAAGATATTGAGGCCCTTGTTCTCCATGGCGCCCATGTTGAAATCGTTGGTGGCGACAATGTTGTAGTTGTCCAGATCGCACTCCAGACCGAAGCGCTGTTCGTCCCAACGCATCGCATCCTTGAGCGCCTGCAGAGCGAAACCGCACTTGTCGAGGTTTTCCTGTTCCGCGTAGATGCGCAAGGTCACGTCCCGGCCCGACGGCGTCGTGTGGTGGTCTTCCACATGCGCCAGATTGCCCGCCACCAGCGCAAACAGATAACAGGGCTTGCGATGGGGGTCTTCCCATTTGGCCCAGTGGCGACCGTCTTCAAGGTCTCCCTCGTCGACCAGATTTCCGTTGGACAGCAGCACCGGGCACGTGCCCTTGTCCGCGCTGATGCGGGTGGTAAATCGCGCCATGACATCGGGACGGTCCGGGTAATAGGTGATCTTGCGAAAACCTTCGGCTTCACATTGGGTGCAGTAGATGCGTTCAGCCTTGTACAGTCCTTCCAGCCCGGTGTTGTCCTCGGGACGGATGGTGGTCTCCACTTCCAGCGTGAACCGTTCGGGGACCTCAGGAATGGAGAGGCTCTCTCCCTCGGCGGAATACGCATCCGCGGCGAGGTCTGTGCCGTCCAGGGCCAGGCGGTTGAGTTCGAGCCCCTCCCCATCGAGAACCAACGGGCTCCCCGGCCCCGACCCGTCGGGATTGAGCCGCAACTGCATGACAGATTTGACCCGCGTGCTGCCCGCGCGGATATCGAAATCCAGATCGATGCGGTCGATCAGGTAGTCCGGCGGCCGGTAGTCCTTGAGGTAGATGGCTTCCCTTGAGTTCTCGCGTAGCATGTTTCGGTTCCGGGCGGAAAAAGGCGGTATTTTAGCCGGGTCGGGGCATATTGTTTCAACTATTGCCCGATCCGTTGATTCGACCCGTGTACGAAATGATTAGTGCGTTCACTCGAGGATGATCTCCAACCTCATCGGTTTTGATGACGCCCCCTTTGAGCGCGGCGCCGGGAGAATGGTGCCGATCGTCGGCGCCGTCCATGCCGGGGAACGCCTTGACGGGGTACTCACCGGCGAGGTGACCGAGGATGGCGATGACGCAAACTCACAATTGGCACGCCTCCTGAGCGATTCCCGTTTCGATGCCCACATCCAGGCGGTCATGGTCCAGGGGCTGACCCTGGGCGGTTTCAACGTGGTGGATCTGCCGACCCTGGCGGCGCAACTGGCCCGGCCGGTAATGGCGGTGGTGCGACAGCGGCCGGATCTGGACGCCGTGCGCGAGGCGCTGTTGAATCACGTGCCGGACGGGGAGGCCAAATGGCAGCGCGTTCAGGCCGCCGGTCCGGTGCACACCGCCGGACCGGTGTTTTTCCAGTGCGCCGGAATCGACCCCGAAGGCGCCCGGGAAATCATCGAGCGTTTCACCGTTCAGGGGCACATGCCCGAACCCCTGCGCACTGCCCACCTGATTGCCGGGGCATTGGTTGACGGCCACAGTCGTGGCAGAGTCTGAGTATGGCAGAACAACCGACATTCGAAGATGTGGTGGCGGCGGCGCAGCGCATCGAAGCCCATATCCGCCACACGCCCGTCACGACATCGAAGAGCATCGATGACACGGTGGACGGGCGGGTGTTTCTCAAATGCGAGAACCTGCAACGCACCGGCGCCTTCAAGTTCCGTGGCGCCAGCAATGCCATCTGGCTGCTCAGCGACACCGAATGCGCCCGGGGTGTTGCGACCCATTCATCCGGCAACCACGGGGCAGCCCTGGCCCTGGCCGCAAGGACGCGGGACATGGACGCCACCATCGTGATGCCGGCGGTTTCTGTCCGCAGCAAGATCGAGGCAGTGGAAGCTTACGGGGGAAACATCCGTTTCTGCGGCCCCACCATGGCGGACCGCGAAGCGATGCTGGAAGAAGTATTGGCAGAAACCGGCGCCGTGCCCGTCCACCCTTATGACGATGCGCGAATCGTCGCCGGACAGGGCACGGCCGCGCTCGAATTGACTGAAGAGATAGACCATCTGGATGTGATCGTAGTCCCCGTCGGCGGCGGCGGACTGCTGGCCGGCACCTCCCTGGTAGCCGAACGCTACGGTATCGCCGTTTATGGTTCGGAACCCGCGCAAGCCAACGATGCCAAACAATCCCTCGACGCCGGCCGGCGCATCGCAACGACACCGGACACCATCGCCGACGGCTTGCGCGCGACGATTGGCGTACTCAACTTCGAAGTCATCAGAAATCGCGTGCGGGACATTCTCACCGTGAGCGAAGACGAGATCATCGCCGCCATGCGCTTTGTCTGGCAGCGGGTCAAGATCGTGGTGGAACCCTCGGCCGCGGTCCCGGTGGCCGCGCTGATGCGATACCGCGAGCTCTTCAACGAACAGCGGGTCGGCGTAGTCTTGACGGGAGGCAATCTCGATCTGGATGCCCTGCCCTGGCAGGATTAATCGGGGTCAGAGCCCGTTTTTTTTGCGTCGATAAGGAACGGTTGGCATCGCGAACAGAAAACGGGCTCTGACCCCGGTTTTTTCATTGGTGCCAGAGGTACTGGCCGCGGATGGTGAAGATCCAGGGATCCTGACCATCGAACTCGTTGCCCGGCCGGTTGACATTCAGCACTTTGATGAGATTCGCCGAAAAACGCCACGCCTCCTTCGGATACCAG
>SMWH01000077.1 GCA_004357005.1 Gammaproteobacteria bacterium | reverse complement strand
GCGACGGACTTCCCGGAAGTGTCGGAGGACGGGCTCACCTACACGATCCGGATCAAAGCGGGGGTTCATTTCATCGATGACCCGGCGTTTCCGGACGGCAAAGGGCGCGAGGTCAAAGCCTCGGACTTTGTTTATTCCATCAAACGTCACTTCGATCCGGTCTCGCGGTCCCAGGGCGAGTGGCTCTGGCAAGGGCGCATCGTTGGATTGGACGAGTGGAAAGCCAACGGGTCTGACTATGACCACGAGATCGAGGGTCTGCAGGCACTGGATGATCACACCATCCAGATCAAGCTGCTAAAACCCTATCCGCAGCTCACCTACACCCTGGCCATGGGTTTCTCGGCCCTCGTGCCCCGTGAAGCGGTTGAACACTACGGTCGTGAACTGTCGATACATCCGGTGGGTTCCGGGCCCTTCAAGCTCGATGAGTTCGAGACTTCCAGGGTTGTCATGACCCCGAACCCCAACTTCCGGCAGGAGCCCGTTGATCTCGAATACGAAGGTTACGATGAGGACATCCATGGGTTTACGGGCGTCAAAGCGATCGATGGCCGCTCACCGCCGTTCATCGACCGGCTGGAAATTCATTTCATCGGTGAGAACGCCGCGCGCTGGAGTTCCTTCACCAAGGGCAATGAGGTCCAATTCACCATCGCGCCCAACGAGGTAATCGACACCATCATGGAATCGAAGGATCCCGTGAGGTTGAAACCGGAATATGCGGAGCCTTACCACATGTACACGGGGCTCGAGGCGGGTTTCGTTTTCAACGCCTTCAATTTTGATTTCGAGGAATTCGGCTACAACGACGACCCGGAGCGCGAGGCACGCAACAAGGCGTTGCGCTGCGCCATGATCAGCGCTTTCGACTGGAACGAACGCAACGATCGTTTCTATTTCGGCCTGGCACGGACTTTCCCTGGCATCATTCCGCCGGTGGTGCCTGAATACGACCCCGACCTGTCCAGAAAGAGCGTGGAACTGGATATTGAAGGCGCGAAAAAACTGCTTGCGGACAACGGGTGGACACCCGAGAACCTGCCGGAACTCATCTACGGGGCGCCCGGAACGGTGATCCAACGCCAGTACTACGAGCAGTTCCGGGGATGGATGGAGCGGATCGGTTACCCGCCCGAGAAAATCGTGCTCAAGCAGTACGCCACCTTTGGCGACATCAGCAAGGCCTGGAAAACCAGCCAGCTGCCGTACGTCAGCAAAGGCTGGGGACTGGATTATCCCGACGCGGAAAACACGCTGCAACTGTTCTACGGACCCAACGGCTCGCCCGGTTCCAACGACGCCAACTGGAAGAATCCCGAGTACGACCGGCTCTACGAACAATCCTCCATCATGCAGCCCAGCGATGAACGCACCGCTCTTTACCGCCGCATGAACGAGATCCTCGTGGATGACTGTGTCGCCATGACCGGCATCTCCCGCACCCGCGTGCTGCTGTGGCACAAGGATGTCATCGCCTTCCCGGACCGGGAGATCCTGGGCGGTTTCTTCATGCGCTTCGTGGATTTGAAGAACGCACAACGGACGAATTAACCCTTGGAAGTCCTTCGTTTCGCGATCAAAAAGCTCATCGGCGGCATCCCGCTGCTGCTCGGCGTGACCTTCATCAGCTTCCTGCTGATGGTCTACTACGGGCCGGACAAGACCTACGAACTCCTGGGCAAGAACCCGACCACCGAGCAGATTGCCGAGATCCGGCACGAGCTTGGCTACGACAAACCCTTCCTGGTCCGCTATGGCGACTACCTCAAGGAGATCGTCACCCTGGATTTCGGGTATTCCGATTCCACCGGTGAACGGGTCAACCGTATTCTCAAACGCACCATTCCCATTTCAATGGCCATGGTGACCCCCGGTTTCGTTCTGGGGAACCTGATCGGCGTGATCCTGGCACTGACCGCCGCGCACTTCCGCGGACGATGGATGGACAAGTTGATCATGGGAGGCTCGGTGGTGGGGATGAGCATCAGCCTGCTCATCGTCGTCATCGCGTTCCAGATCATTTTCTCGTCCAGCTACGGGCTGGATCTGTTCCCGGTGCGGGGCTGGGAGGTTTACAACGTCACCAGCTACATCCAGTACGTCACGGTACCGACGCTGGTGTTCATCTTCGTGTCACTGGGTTACAACACGCGCTTCTACCGCGCGGTGATCGTGGAAGAAATGGAGCGTGATCATGTGCGCACCGCGCGGGCCTTCGGCACACCGCCGGCGAAACTGCTGTACAAGAATATTCTGAAAAACAGCATGATCCCCATCATTACGCGGATCATGTTCTCCATACCGCTGGTGATCATCAGCGGCAGTCTCGTCATCGAGACCTATTTCGGGATTCCCGGCGTGGGCAAGGTGACTTACGACGCGATCACCACCGGTGACCAGCCGATCCTGAAAGCAGTCGTTGGTCTTACGGCGATACTGTTCGTCCTGACGCTGATGGCGACCGACATCATGTACAAGATGGTGGACCCGCGCGTGTCCCTCAAATGAGCGTTGCGGGCGAAACGCTCGCGGGCGCGGGTGACCTGACGTTGCGCAAGACCCGCGAATCCCTCTGGAGCAAGGCACGCTACAAGTTCCGCCACGATGTCTGGGGGATGGTGGCGCTGGGGATCGTGCTGGTTTATTTCGTCATAGCGCTGGGAGTGTGGCTCGGCATCTGGGGCCAAGGCTGGAGCGCCGTGGGCGGCGAGAAATGGGGCTCCATGTCCGCCGAGTACTGGTTCGGCACGAACATCATCGGGCAGGATGTCTATGACCGCGCCATCTACAGCATCAAGACCGCGTTCGAGATCGGCCTGGTCGTAGCCGTGTTATCGACTGTCATGGGCGCCGTGTTAGGGGCAATCGCGGGTTTTTTCCAGGGGAGCTGGACCGATGAAGTGATTCTCTGGCTCATGGGCGTGCTGGACTCCATCCCGTTCTACCTGTTCGTGGCGGCGGTGGCTTTCGCCCTGGGAGGTTATGCCTATTCCATGCACCTGGCCATGATCGCCGTGTTCTGGACGATTACCGCACGGCTGGTCCGCGGCGAAGTGATCAAGCTCAAAAACTTCGAGTTTGTGGAAGCAGCCCACGCCATCGGCGTGCCCCACTTCCTGATCATATTCCGGCATATCATGCCCAACACCCTTCATATCCTGCTGGTGCAATCCACCATCGTGTTCGTGGCAGCCATCAAGACCGAGGTGATCCTGAGTTTCCTGGGATTGGGGGTGAAAGACGGCGTGAGCTGGGGATTGATGATCGCCGAATCCACCCAGGAGGTGTTGGCCGGGCATTTCAACAATTTTGTTGCCGCATCCGTATTGATGTTTGGGCTGGTGATGGCCTTCAACATGTTCGCCGATTCGCTCCAGGACGCACTGGATCCCAAGAAGGTGAGTTGATGGCGGACACGACCCCACTGCTTGAAGTCAGAAACCTGACGGTCGAGTTCAGGACTGAGCACGGCATTGCCCGGGCCGTTGACAACATCAGCTTTGATGTGGGATTCGGCGAAGCGCTGGGTGTCGTGGGCGAATCGGGCTGCGGCAAGTCCGTAACCGCGCTGGCGATCCTTGGGTTGATACCGTCGCCACCCGGCAGAATCGCCGCGGGTTCGATAAAGCTCAACGGCCGTGAACTCGTAGGCCTTCCGGAATCCAAACTGAGAAAGATCCGCGGGTCCGAGATCTCCATGATCTTCCAGGAACCCATGACTGCGCTGAACCCGGTCTTTACCGTGGGTAATCAGATGTCTGATGTGCTGCGCCGCCACAAGGGGCTGTCACGGAAACAGGCGCGGGAAGATGCTGCTGAGTTATTGCGCCTCGTGGGAATCCCCGATCCGAAGCAACGACTCAGGGAATACCCCCACGAGCTCTCCGGCGGCATGCGCCAGAGGGTGATGATCGCCATGGCGGTTTCATGCAGCCCGAAGCTGTTGATCGCCGACGAACCCACAACCGCGCTGGATGTGACCACCCAGGCCCAGGTGCTGGAAGAGATCAACCTGCTCCGGGAGAAACTGGGAACAGCGGTGCTGTTCATCACGCATGATCTCGGCGTGATCGCCGAGTTGTGCGACCGTGCCATCGTGATGTACTGCGGCATGATCGTGGAAGAAGCCCCCATCGAACCCCTGTACGATCGACCCCGCCACCCTTACACCGAAGGCCTGCTGGCTTCCATACCGAGGATCCGCGATCGGAAACTCAAACGGCTGCCAACGATCGCGGGAATGGTCCCGGATCTGCTGCAGCTGCCCGACGGCTGCCGATTTGCGGACCGTTGCGAGAAGGCCACGGGCCGCTGCCAGTTGGAAATCCCGACCCTGGAAGGCGCGCGAAAGCGAAAGGTCGCCTGTTTCCATCCCGTTAATGGCTAGGAAAAGCTGATGATGAACGAAACACAGCCATTGCTGACGGTGCGCAACCTCAAGAAGTATTTCCCCATGAAAGCGGGGATGTTCCGCAAAGGCACGCCCCTCAAGGCTGTGGACGACGTGAGCTTTGACCTGGAGACCGGCAAGACACTGGGACTGGTGGGCGAATCCGGTTGCGGGAAGTCCACGTTGGGGAGGGCCATCCTGCGGCTGCATGAGCCCACCAGCGGCGAGGTAATACTGGATTCAAAGCCCGTGACAGGGGTAAAGCACGGCGCGCTGATGCTCCAGCGTCGCAAGATGCAGATCATTTTCCAGGATCCTTATGCCTCGCTGAATCCCAGGCGCACCGTCTACCAGACCGTGCGCGAACCGCTGGATATTCACAAGGTGGGCGACCCGAAAGAGAGGCGCCACACGGTGGAGATATTGCTGGAACGGGTTGGCCTGAGACGGCAGGTCATGGATCGCTATCCCCATGAGTTCTCCGGCGGACAGCGCCAGCGCGTGGGCATCGCCCGGGCGCTGGCGCTGAACCCGAAATTCATCGTTGCGGACGAACCGGTCTCCGCGCTGGATGTTTCTGTTCAGAGCCAGGTGCTGAACCTCATCGCCGATTTGCAGAAAGACATGGGGATCGCTTTTCTGTTCATCTCCCATGATCTGGCCGTAGTACAACACGTCAGCGACCATGTGGCAGTGATGTATCTGGGCAAACTGGTAGAAATGGGCCCTGCAGCCAGTATCTACAAGGACCCCAGGCATCCCTACACCCAGGCCCTGTTGTCAGCGATTCCGAACCCGGATCCAAAGCATAGGAAGAAACACGTTGTCCTGAGCGGTGATGTACCCTCGCCCGTCAATCCACCTTCGGGTTGTCCATTCCACACGCGATGCCCACGGGTTATGGATATCTGCAAAAAGGAAACGCCTGTGCAGACCAACCAGGGGAACGCGACCAACCCGCACCTGGTGAGTTGCCATCTCTACAGTTGACATGCGATTCAAGGTTCTTCTGATCCTGCTGTTTGTTGTGCTTCCGGGCGGATGCGCCAATGTGAAAAAGCTGACGGCACCATCGGTAAGCATCGCGGAGATTAGCGTGGGCGACCTCACGCCGGAGGGCCGCAACTACGTGATCGAACTGCTGGTACGCAACCGGAGCAAACAGGAACTGCCCCTCTCCCACCTGAGCCTCGAGCTGGTGCTGGAAATCTCCGACACGGTTCGCATCGAAGAACCATTGTCGCTTGTGCTTCCGCCACTGGGATCCGAGCGCATCCGTCTGGAGCTCACGGGCCGCAGCGAGGGCCCCGCGGAGGAATTGACGAAATTGTCTGAACGCGGGGGCTCTCTCAGCTACCGAGTCTCAGGAGAACTGACCTCCCCGCTGACCGATGACCCGTTACGTTTTGAAAGGCGCAGCCAGCTCTCTCCCACGCCCGGAGTGCCGGGCAAATTCCGCTCATAAGGAATCGCGGCTGGAAAGCCGCTCCTACGGCATTGAAAACGGGACAGGTTCGTTTTCAGGGGAGGTACTGGGACCAGTCCCGGGAGTCGTCGCCGAAGACGAAAAACTCCGGGTTGAGGAGCGAATCCTTGGTGTTGTAAAGGAGTTGAGAAAGGTCGGTACGGGTCACACGACCGCCTGCTTCCTCGACCACGCACTGGGCTGAGGCGGTATCCCACTCGGAGGTCAGCCCCAGGCGCACATAGATATCCGCCTTCCCGTCCGCGACCAGGCACGATTTCAGCGAGCTGCCCATGCTGACCAGTTCGTAATCCCCGAGGGCCGCGAGATACTTCTGCAGTCTTTCCCCGGCATGGGTCCTGCTGCCCGCGACGATGACCGGACCTGACCCCAGCTTGCGCACCTTTATCGGCGCCGGGTCCCCGTCACCGCTGATGCGGAACGCGCCACTACCGCGAGCCGCGTAATAGGTCACGCCAATGACCGGCGCATGCACGAGGCCGAGTACCGCCTGGTCACCTTCGATCAGGGCGATGTTTACCGTGAACTCGCCGTTGCGCTTGACGAATTCCTTCGTCCCGTCGAGGGGGTCCACCAACCAGTAGCGCGACCAGCTGCTGCGTTCGGAAAAGGGGATTTCCGTCGATTCCTCGGACAGGATCGGGATATCCGGTGTCAGTTCCGTCAGGGCCTGCAGGATAATAGTGTGGGAAGCCATGTCGGCTTCGGTGAGCGGTGTGCGATCTTCCTTTTGTTCGACGGCGAAATCCGTTTCGTAGATCTCGAGGATCCGTTCACCTGCCCGTCGGCCGATCTCGACGACGGGCTCGAGCCAGGCCTGAAGCTGCTCGCTGTTGGTTTCAGTTTTTTTCATTGGCAAGCCATTCTCTTGCGATGTAAAGCGCGGCAATGCTCCGGGCTTCCGAACACTCGCCGGACGCAACGAGCGCATCCAGCTCGGCGAGTTTCCAGGGAACCACCTCGATTTCTTCAGGTTCATCCCCTTCCAGCTTTTCTTCGTAAAGATCCCTGGCCAGCACCGCATGGGTGCGGGCGCCCATATAAGCCGGGGCGAGGGTGAGGGTAGCAAGACGATCGAAACGACGCGCGCCCATCCCGATTTCTTCCCGGAGTTCCCGGTTGACGCATTGTTCGACCGTTTCTTCGGCTTCGATACGTCCCTTGGGCAACCCCAGTTCGTAGCGGTGCAGCCCCGCCGCGTATTCGCGCACGAGTAGAACCGTTTCCGGATCGGGCATCGGGACGGCCATGACCGCCCCGCGCTTTCCCGACATCAACCGCTCGTAACTGCGGCGCGCGCCATTGCTGAATTCCAGCTCCAGCCCTTCGACGGCAAACAGGCGGCTGCGCGCCACCTCTTTTAGCTCAAGTACCTTGGGAAGCCTGGGCATGGGGAACACAGCTCCGGAGCCCGCCCGCGGGCATCATCAAGCAGCGCTTTCAGCGATCAATCAACAAACGCCGTCGCGCATTCGTTGTTGTCATCCTGACCCGAATAGAGGGCAGAAAAAATCCGTGGCGGGATGTCATTGATGCCGTTGACCCGCGAGGACGTCACCTCGTCCATCAGGAACCCGGACGGGTCGCCAAAAAACATCTCTGAAGAGCCGCCGAACAGAAACGCATGAAAGGCATTGGAAAGCCCCTGGTCCAGCCCGCCCTGAACGAGCATGACGAGGGTTTCATCACCGGGTTTGAAAAAAGCCGTCAGGGCCGGGATGTTCCACCGAAAACTGAGCTCATCGACAAAGAAAAGGGGGTTGCCACCCCTCAGAATGTCGCCATAGTCATCGGCGCCGAATTCGAACCCGATTTCGAGCCGGTCCACGGTGGGAACCGTACAGTCCGGCGGAAAGCCCGCGCCGGTAGATACTCCCAGACTCGGTTCGAATCCCGACAAGGGAAGGACATCATCGATCTCGTCGTCACTCAGACTGAGTGCCGTCGGCGTCAGGGACATGACCACTTCGTACGCGCCACCACCCGGAATCAAATGGAGAGCGACGGCCGAGGATGCGAAGGAAAACGGCTGGCTGCCCAGCGGCGTATCTGCATTGAGACCGAAAACCAGGTAGGCGAGTCCATAAAACAGATTCACGTCATCCAGTCGTTCGGGGTTTTCCTTGAGGCGGGCCTGGTAGATCACGAAAAACGTCGTCAGCGGTACGCTGCCGAAACTGCCGCCCTTTGCGGCGTCGAACCGGGCGTCGCCGGACTTGGCATCATCGGACAGGCAGGCCGGGCACAGGTCAGTCCCGGTGAAATATTGCATATCCAGTTCCAGCCGCAGGTCAGTATCGGTATCCACGCCCTGGGTCCAGACGGCCTGTCCGTCGTCATCGTAGAAGTACAAAGTGCCCACGGAGACGTGACCGAGCGTCAGCAAGCTGATGCCATAGCCGGGCAAAGAAGCGTTGAAGTGGTGTCCCGTATAGTCGACCCTGGTCGGACCGCTCGAAAACTGGGCGAAACTCACTTCGCGCTGACCGGTGATCGTGCCTTTCTGGGTCAGCCCGTCCAGGTCCCAGGAAAACACCGCATCGCTTTCATTGCTCCACTCGATGCTGACAGTTCCGATGGATTCAGCCGTCGCTTCGAGCAGGGCCCGATCGTAGGTGAACACATCCAGGTTGCCGCTCCAGCTCATCCCATCCAGTTGGCCCACAGCCAGG
>SMWH01000076.1 GCA_004357005.1 Gammaproteobacteria bacterium | reverse complement strand
TGGACGCGCCGTTTCATTTCCACTCCGAGGGGCAAACGGTGGACGAGATCTCCCTGGAACAGTTGATCGCGCCCGCGGTCGTCATCGATGTTTCAGAACAATCCGCGGCGGACAGGAACTACCGTCTGAGCGCCGACGACGTACAGCACTTTGAGGCTGAACACGGTGTCATCCCGGAGGGTGCCGTGGTCCTGCTCAGGACGGGCTGGGCTCAATACTGGCCCGACCGCAAGGTCTATATGGGTGACGACACGCCGGGAGAAACCTCCCAACTGAGTTTTCCCAGTTTCGGCGAGGACGCCGCGCGGCTCCTTGTCGAACGCGGCATCGCAGGGCTGGGGGTGGATACGGCGTCCATCGACTATGGACAATCGAAGGACTTTATCGTGCATCGGATCGTCGCCGAGCGAAATGTGTACGGTCTTGAGAACCTCGCAAACCTGGATCGACTGCCGCCGACCGGCGCAACGGTCATCGCCTTGCCAATCAAGATCGAGGGCGGGTCCGGTGGTCCGGTTCGCGCCATTGCTCTGATTCCGCGATCGGCGAGCCCATGAAAACGTATCGCGCAAGATGTCATTGCGGTGCGATCGGGTACGAGTATCAGACGGCGCTCGCGGTTCCCGAATGGGATGTGCGCTGTTGCCAGTGCGGTTTCTGCACCCGGCACGCGTCGGCGACCACATCGGACCCGGGCGGCAGCGTCAGGTTTTTCTTCGAAGAGCCCGGCGTGCTTCAACGCTACCGCTTCGGCACGGGAAACACCGATTTTGTGCTCTGCAAACGTTGTGGCGTTTATCTGGGCGCGGTCATCGAGACTGGGGCCGGCATCTTTGCCACCCTGAACACCCGTGCCATGGAAGGCATGTCGGACCTCCCCAAGCCCCGTCCCGTCAGCTACGACGACCAGGGGGCACAGGAGCGTCTGGACCGGCGCGAGAAGCTGTTCACGCCGGTAATGGGTGGTTTTTCCGGAACCGCATCGGACTGAGCATGAAACCGGCGTGCTGGAATCCGGTCCGTGTCGCCGGCTCCACGTGCTAAAATCCCGCCCCTTTTGCCGGCTCCATATGCCGCTTCCATTGGTCAAGGGTGCTCCCGCATGAAGTTTCTCAAGGAACCTCTGTTCCATTTTCTCGCGCTTGGCGCTGCATTGTTCCTTTTGTATGGCCTGGTCAGCGATGACAGCGGCGGTTCACAGAACCAGCTCGTCGTCACCCGGGGCGACATCCGCCAGCTCGCCGACATGTGGCAAATGCAATGGCGGCGGCCCCCGACACCCAGGGAGCTTCAGGGCCTCGTCGACGCGCACGTAAAGGAGCAGATTCTCTATCGCGAAGCCCTCGCCATGGGGCTTGATCAGGACGACACCATCGTGCGCCGCCGGCTCGCCCAGAAGATGGAGTTCCTCGCCCAGGATATTGCCAGGTGGGTGGAACCCACGGACGAGGACCTCAGGACTTTTCTGGCGGAAAACCCCGAATTGTTCCGGACCCCGGTGGAAGTCACCTTCACTCATGTGTATGTCAGTCCGGACCAGCGCGGCGCATCCGCCAGGCAGGACGCCGAGGCATTGCTGACACAACTCCGGACCATGGGGCCGGGTGCGGATACATCCGCGATGGGCGACCGCTTCATGTTGCAGAAGCACTACTCGGCCGCCGAGTGGGAAATCGCCCGCCTGTTCGGTTCACAGTTCGCTGCGGATGTGGTCGCACTCGAGCCTGGCGACTGGCAGGGGCCCGTCGAATCCGGATACGGTCTGCATGTGGTACTGGTGCAGGATCGGATAGAAGCTCGCATGCCACCGCTGGACGAGGTCCACGAACAGGTCAAGAACGAGTACATGAGCGTTCGCCAGCGAGAGGCCAATGAGGCGATGTATGAGCTACTGCGGTCACGTTATGACGTGACCATCGAGGACTTCGCCGGGATAGATCCGGCCACCGGGGGCGCGACAGAAGCCGAATGAAACTGTTTCGTTTGCTGGCCCTGATATCCCTCCTGGCGATTGCCGGCCAGAGTGCTGCCCATGAAGTGCGCCCGGCTTACCTCGAGATGGGAGAGACCGCCCAGGGCACCTGGAACGTCCTGTGGAAAGTGCCCATGCGCGGCGAAATGCGGTTGGCGCTCTACGTTGTATTTCCCGAGCATTGCGAGGAAGCCGCGCCGGTTTCCTCCTATGTGGCGTCTGCTTCGCTGATCCAGCGGTGGGCGATTCGTTGTGACGATGGACTCGTGGGGCACAACATCGGCATAGACGGTTTGTCGAAAACCCTCACGGATGTGCTCGTCCGCGTGCAGCAACTGGACGGTGTGACACAGGTGGTTCGCCTCAAACCGTCACAACCCTGGTTCGAGGTTTCGGCGACACCCACAAAGACCGAAGTAGCGGGGACTTATTTTGTTCTGGGCGTCGAACACATCCTGGGTGGGATAGATCATCTGCTGTTCGTGCTGGCCCTGTTGATCATCGTCAAGGGCTGGAAACGGCTGGTGGCGACGGTGACTGCGTTTACCGTGGCGCACAGCATCACGCTGGCGGCGGCGACTCTCGGCTTCGTCCATGTCCCGGGCGCGCCGGTCGAGGCTGTGATCGCCTTGTCCATTCTTTTCCTGGCTACCGAGATCGTTCACGCTCGTCAGGGCAAAGCGGGCCTGGCAGAACAATGGCCCTGGGTGGTCGCCTTCACCTTTGGCCTTCTGCACGGATTCGGTTTTGCTGGCGCGTTGTCTCAAATCGGGTTGCCGGAGAACTCGATTCCCCTGGCGCTGTTCTTTTTCAACGTGGGCGTGGAAGCCGGCCAGTTGCTCTTTATCGCCGGCGTGTTCGTGGTGTGGACCATCATCAAACGGTTGAATATCCAGTGGCCGGACTGGGCCTGGGCGGTGCCGGCCTACGGCATCGGCGCGGTCGCCGCCTACTGGACCATTGAGCGGGTCGCCGGTTTCTGGGCCTGAACTCCCCTGATTTCTGCTGCGCCTGTCGAAGCAGGCGTTGTATGGTTGTCCTCCGGGCAGCCGGGAGGAAATCAACATGGGTGACATGAAGAACAAAGTGGCGCTGATCACGGGCGTCACCTCGGGTATCGGCAGGGCAGCGGCGTTGGCGTTTGCAAAACGGGGCGCCAAGGTCGTCGGAACTGGACGGCGAAAGAAGCTCGGCCAGCAACTCGCCGACGAGATCAACGCGCTCGGTGGAGATGCGGTGTTCCTGCGATCCGACGTGGCTGACGCCGGAGATGTGGAAAGCATGGTCGAGGAGACCCTTTCTCATTTCGGGCGCCTCGACTACGCCTTCAATAACGCAGGTATAGAAGGAGAGGCGGCCCTGCTCACCGATCAGACCCTCGAAAGCTACCAGCAGGTATTCGATATCAATGTGCGTGGCGTCTGGCTGTCCATGAAATACCAGATCCCGGCGATGCTGCGATCCGGCGGCGGGGCCATCGTCAATAACTCGTCGGTGGCCGGATTGATCGGAATCCGTGGTTTTGGCCTCTATGCTGCGAGCAAGCACGCCGTCATCGGGCTGACAAAAACCGCGGCGCTGGAATGGTCGGAGCAGGGCATTCGTGTGAATGCCGTTTGTCCGGCGGCCATAGAGACCGAGATGTCTCACCGGATCCGTGCAATGCGCGGGGACCCGGACGAGCAACTGCAACACCTCATCAAGGTTCACCCCATCGGGCGTATTGGCGAGCCTGAGGAAGTCGCCGACGCCGCAGTGTGGCTTTGCTCCGACGAGGCTTCCTTCGTCACCGGTCACGCCATGCCCGTTGATGGGGCGCTGCTGGCCCAGTGAGCAATGGTGACGTTGTTTTATTTTGCTTACGGTTCCAATCTGCACCCCGTCCGTCTTGGCAAGAGGGTGAGTTCGGCCCGACCCGTGGGGCCCGCCGCGCTCAATGGTTATGAGCTTCGATTTCACAAGCGCAGCGTGGATGGGTCGGGCAAATGCACCCTGACGCCGGCCGTCGACGGGACCATGCACGGCGCCATTTATTCCGTGAACGCGGAGGACCGGGCAGTTCTGGATGGTCTCGAGGGAGTGGGCAAGGGTTATGAGGTGACCGAGTTGTTGCTGGAACACGACGGCAGGGCCTATGATTGTTTCAGCTACCAGGCCACAAGCGATGCCGTGGATCGTTCGCTGTTGCCCTATGACTGGTACAAGCAACTCGTCATCGCCGGTGCCCGACACTACCTCTTTCCTGAAGAGTATATTGAGCGGATTCGCCGGGTTCCTGTAACGAACGATGAGAACCTTGAACGTGCCGCGGAACACCGGGAACTTCTGGAGGAAATGCTGCAGCATTCCGGATTTGTGGAGAAGCTGTGAAAATCTTCGGTGACATCCGTTCCGGCAACTGCTACAAGCTCGCGCTGCTTTGCCGGCAGTTGAACATTCCCTTCGAGTGGGTCCCGGTTGACGTACTCAGCGGCGAGACCCGCAAGCAGGGTTTTCTTGAGAAAAACCCCAACGGCAGGATCCCGGTTGTCCAATTGGATGATGGGCGGTACCTGTCGGAGTCCAACGCCATCATGTGCTACCTGGCGGAAGGCTCGAAAATGCTGCCGGACGACCGGTTCGCCAGGGCGATGGTGTTGCAATGGCTGTTTTTCGAACAGTACAGTCACGAGCCTTACATCGCCGTATCGATCTTTATCGTGAAGTATTTGCGCAACCCCGCGGACCGCCAACTGGATCTGGCGGCAAAACGCGAACCCGGATACCGGGCCCTCGGTGTGATGGATGAGCAGTTGGCGGAAACGGATTTTCTTGCGGGCGATGACTACACGATTGCCGATATCGCGTTGTACGCCTACACGCACCGGGCCAAGGAGGGCGGTTTCAGCCTGGAAGATTTTGCAAACATTCAGCGTTGGTTGGAAACCGTTCGCCAGCAACCCGAGTATGTAAGTATGGACAATGCTCTCAACTGAGATGACCTTGTCTGAGATGACCCCACCGACATGAAACTGGGTCGCCGGCTGAAAGATATTGCCAAACGGCTTCCGGGTTTCCGGGCATTTAATCACCGAATTACAGGAGAGCTTGATGATCGATGTGCTCCGGATGAGCGATGTGGATCTGGCCGGAAAAAGAGTCCTCATACGCGAGGATCTGAACGTTCCCATGGCCGATGGCGTGGTCACCAGCGACAAGCGCCTGCGCGCCGCGATACCCACCATCCGTAGCGCGCTGGATGCGGGCGCCCAGGTGATGATCATGTCGCATCTGGGCCGGCCCACCGAAGGCCAGTACGACGAACAGCTCTCCCTGGCCCCGGTGGCGGCACGCATGTCTGAATTGCTGGGAGCTTCCGTGCCCTTGTACAAGGACTGGCTGGATGGAGTCGAAACGGAAAATGGCCGTGCCGTGTTGCTGGAAAACGTTCGCTTCAACGTTGGTGAGGAAAGCGACGACGAGGATCTTTCCAGGCGCATGGCAAAACTGTGCGATGTGTTCGTGATGGATGCCTTTGGTACCGCGCACCGGGCCCAGGCATCGACTCATGGCGTGGCGCGCTTCGCAAGCGTAGCGTGTGCCGGACCTTTGCTGGAAGCGGAACTGGATGCCCTGACTCGAGCGATGACCGACCCGGCTCGACCCGTGGTGGCAGTGGTCGGCGGCTCAAAGGTGTCTGGAAAGCTCAAGGCGCTCAATCTCCTGTGTGCGCGTTTTGACAAGGTCATTGTAGGTGGTGGGATCGCCAATACCTTTATCGCGGCGGCGGGTTATGACGTCGGCGAGTCGCTTTTCGAAGTGGATTTGCTGGAAGAGGCCGCACGCCTGATGACACTGGCAGACATCCCCCTGCCGGTGGACGTGGTTGTCGGCGATGAATTCAGTGCCCACGCAAAGGCTACGGTTCGCCCCGTAGACGGGGTGATGAACCTGGAGATGATCATGGACGTGGGTCCCGAGACGGCCGGTACCTATGCCGGGATCATGAAGGACGCGGGAACCATCATCTGGAACGGGCCGGTGGGGGTTTTCGAGTTCGAGAAATTCGAGAACGGCACCCGGGCGCTGGCTCAGGCGATCGCTGCAAGCAGCGCGTTCTCCCTGGCCGGGGGCGGTGACACGCTGGCCGCCATCGACAAGTACGGTATCGCCGACGATATCTCATATGTATCTACCGGCGGCGGTGCCTTCCTGAAGTTTCTTGAAGGCAAGACGCTTCCCGCGGTTGCAGTCCTCGAGGAACGCGCGCGGCAGATGTGAATATGAGCAGCCTCGTTCACGGTCGTACCAAGATCATCGCGACGCTGGGGCCTTCCACGGATGATCCGACGGTTCTGCGCGAAACCCTCCAGGCCGGGGTCAATCTCGTGCGCTTGAATCTGTCCCACGGCGATCACGAAATACAGCGGCAAAGGATCGAATGGGTTCGCGAGGCACTGTCGGATCTTGGTCGGGATATCGGCGTACTGGCGGATCTACAGGGTACAAAAGTGCGCATCGGCGAATTCCCCGAGGGAAGCGTCAGGTTGGAACAGGGACGCAGTTTTGTTCTCGATCCCCACCTGGCTCGTCACGCAGGCAACGAGGAAGCTGTCTTTATCAGTCACACCAAGATCGCAAAGGATGTGAAACCTGGTGACATGCTGCTGCTGGACGATGGGCTCATCGGTCTGCGTGTGGAAGAAACGAAGGGTGGAAAAGTCCACACCTCGGTGACATCGGGTGGCGAGTTGGGCAGCCGTAAGGGTGTCAACCGGCTCGGGGGTGGATTCGCGCTGGGCGGGCTTACCGACAAGGACAAGGAAGACATTCCCTTTGTTGCCAGGATGGAGGTGGACTACCTTGCTGTGTCCTTTGTCCGTGATGCAAAGGACATCCATGCCGTCAAAAAACTCCTGAAATCAGCCGGCAGCAACGCGCGGGTGATCGCCAAGATCGAACGCGCGGAAGCCGTAGAAAATCTCGATGAGATACTCGAAGCAGGGGACGGCGTCATGGTTGCCCGTGGCGATCTGGGAGTGGAGATCGGTGATGCGGAACTGCCGGGCCTGCAAAAATCGATTATCCGCAAGGCCATCGTGGCGTACCGGCCGGTCATCACCGCTACCCAGATGATGCAGTCCATGGTGAACAATCCCATTCCCACCCGGGCCGAAGTGCTGGATGTGGCGAACGCCGTCATCGACGGTACCGACGCGGTCATGCTGTCGGCGGAAACCGCCGCCGGCCAATACCCGGCCGAGGCGGTGGCCGCCATGTACCGGGTCTGTGTGGCCGCGGAGCGGCAGTTCGAACCGGCGGATCCGGCCATGATGGACCGCACACCCATGCGCCGGATTGATCAGGCCGTGGCCCGCGCTGCCATGTCCACGGCAAAACGGGTCGGAGTGGCGGCGATCGTCGCGCTCACGGAGTCTGGAGCCACCGCGTTGTGGTTATCCCGTTTCCAGTCCCGACTGCCGATCTTTGGCCTGACCCGGCACGCAGCCGCCCGGCGCAGGATGACCCTGTTCCGGGATGTGTTTCCGGTGGCCTTTGATCCGACGTCCCGGGACCCGGCGGAGGTCACCGGGGAAGCCATTGAGACCCTGCGACGCCAGGGGCTGCTGGATGAGGGGGACCTGGTGCTGATGACCATGGGGGATTTCACGGGTGTCGGCGGGGGGACTAATACCCTCAAGCTGCTCCGGGTGGAGAAAGAATAAAGAATCGCGCCACGAATGGCGCTCCTACGCGCAGGAGCGGCTTTCCAGCCGCGGCTTGGTAGGAGCGGCTTTCCAGCCGCGGCTTGGTAGGAGCGGCTTTCCAGCCGCGAATATGAATACGCCCTGTTTTCCGCCGTTTTCGCTAGAATCAAAGGTTCCCGCGACGCAAACCATGGAGATACACCGATGAGTGATCTGGCTTCCATTGCCGAGCAAATGGTCGCCGAGGGCAAGGGCATCCTTGCCATGGACGAGAGTACCGGCACGTGCAAGAAACGTTTTGATAGTTACGGTATTGAATGCACCGAAGAAAACCGTCGTGCCTATCGAGGCATGCTGGTTACCACTCCCGGTCTTGGCGAATACATTTCCGGCGCGATTCTCTTTGATGAAACGCTCCGTCAGAACACAACAGACGGCACGCCCATCCCGATGGCTCTCCAGTCCCAGGGGATTCTGCCCGGCATCAAGGTGGATACCGGCGCGCATCCCCTGGCCGGTTTCGAAAACGAAAAAGTCACCGAAGGTCTGGACGGGCTTCGTGCCCGGTTGAACGAATACGTGGAACTGGGCGCGGTTTTCGCCAAGTGGCGTGCGGTGATTACCATCGGTCCGGATATGCCAACGGCAGCCTGCGTGGAAGCAAACGCTCATGGTCTGGCGCGTTATGCGGCCTTGTGTCAGGAAGCAGGTCTGGTACCGATCGTGGAACCGGAAGTACTCATGGACGGGGATCACGATATCGACGCCTGCTACGAAGTAGCGGACGCGACCTTGCGTAGCGTGTACGCGGCTCTTTACGAGCAGGGCGTGGTGCTCGAGGGAACTGTCCTGAAACCGAGCATGGTGCTCTCCGGAAAAGACTGCGCCGAACAGGCCCCGGTAGACGAAGTCGCCGAAGCCACTTTGAGCTGCCTGCTCAACAGGGTCCCGGCGTCGGTTCCGGGTGTCGTTTTCCTGTCCGGCGGACAGAGCGATGAATTGGCTACGGCGCATCTCAACGCGATGAACCAGCTGGACCCGGGAGCACCCTGGGCCCTGAGTTTTTCCTATGGGCGCGCGTTGCAGCAGCCGGCCATCAAGATCTGGCGTCCGGATCAGCCGGAAACGACGGAGCTGGCACAGAAGGCACTGCTTCATCGCGCAAAGTGCAACGGTCTGGCAACCATCGGTCAGTACGACGAGGCGCTGGAAGCCCAGGCGGCCTGACGACGACAGCGGCGCAAGGTGCGCCACGAACTTTCTTGCGCAGTCCCCCAACGCCCGTGCGTTCGGGGGACTTTGATCATCTACGGGATAACCGATGTCCAAAGAACTTTACGAAAGCGCTCTCGAGTATCACCGCCAGGGAAAGCCGGGAAAAATCGAGGTCACGCCTACCAAACCGCTTACTACACAGCGGGATCTTTCACTGGCATATTCCCCCGGCGTGGCCGCGGCCTGTGAGGTCATCGTGGAGGACCCCAACGAGGCGTCCACGGTAACCGCGCGGGGAAACCTGGTAGCGGTAATAACGAATGGAACTGCTGTTCTGGGTCTGGGAGCCATCGGGCCGTTGGCTGCCAAACCGGTCATGGAAGGCAAAGGTGTCCTGTTCAAGAAGTTCGCCGGGATCGATGTCTTCGATATCGAGATCGATGAAACCGAGGTGGACAAGTTGGTGGACATTATCGCCAGTCTCGAGCCTACCTTCGGGGGCATCAACCTGGAAGACTTCAAGGCGCCGGAGTGCTTCGAAGTGGAGAAAAAGCTTCGCAAGCGACTCCACATCCCGGTTTTTCATGACGATCAACACGGTACCGCCATCATCGCGTCAGCGGCGGTACTCAACGCCATACGGTTGGCGAAAAAGGACATCGGCAAGGTCAAGCTGGCGGCGTCCGGTGCCGGGGCAGCCGGTATCGCCTGTCTCGATCTTCTGGTCAGTCTCGGGCTCAACAAGAAAAACATCCTGGTCTGCGATCGCAAGGGCGTCATATACAAAGGCCGCGACAAGGATCTGCCCGAAGGAAAAGCACGGTACGCGCGCGAGACCAAGGCGCGAACCCTCGCCGACGCGGTAAAAGGCGCGGATATTTTCCTGGGAGTTTCCGGCCCCGGAGTTTTAAAGCCCGAAATGGTCAAGTCCATGGCCAAGAACCCGCTGATCCTGGCGTTGGCCAATCCGGTCCCGGAGATCATGCCCGATGAGGCCAAGGCGGTCAGGCCCGACGCGCTCGTTGCGACCGGTCGTTCGGATTTCCCGAATCAGGTCAACAACGTCCTGTGTTTCCCGTATATCTTTCGCGGCGCGCTGGACGTAGGCGCGACCGTGATCAACGAAGAAATGAAAGTAGCCTGCGTTCATGCCATCGCTGATCTGGCGCAGCAGGAAGCCTCCGAGACCGCCGCCCGGGCTTACGGGGGACGGACCATGCAGTTCGGGGCTGATTATCTGATCCCGCAACCCTTTGATACGCGACTTCTGGTGGAACTGGCGCCCGCGGTTGCCGAAGCCGCGATGAAAAGCGGCGTCGCGGAGCGACCCATCGAGGACATGAGAGCGTATCGGGAACAGCTCAACCAGTTTGTGTTCCGCACCGGGCTGACCATGAAACCCATTTTCGAGCGGGCGCGCGCAAAAACCCAACGCGTGATCTACGCGGAAGGTGAAGATGAACGCGTATTGCGGGCCGTGCAGACCGTTGTGGACGATGGCCTTGCGGAACCCATACTCATTGGCCGGCCGGATGTGGTGAAGCAGCGGATCAAGAAACTGGGGCTGCGCATAAAAGCTGACCGGGATTTCGAACTGGTCAACATTCACGACGACCCCCGGTTCAAGGAGTACTGGCAGCTCTATCACTCCCTGATGGAGCGCAAGGGCGTCACTCCGAATGCCGCGAAGAACATCGCCGGTACGCGGCCCACGGTGATCGCCGCACTTTCGGTCCGGAGAGGCGATGCGGACGCCATGATCGCCGGTGTTGTTGGCCGCTACGAGCGGCACCTGAAACATGTCCTGGACATCATTGGCCTGAAGGACGGCGTCAGGAATGCCTCGGCCCTCAACGCGATGATTCTCCACACGGGCGTGTATTTTTTCTGCGATACCTATGTGAACTGGGCGCCGGACGTGGATGAACTGGTGGAGTGCACGATCCTGGCGGCGGAAGAGGTCCGGCGATTCGGGATCGAGCCAAAAGTTGCACTGGTGTCTCATTCCAACTTCGGTACCCACAACGACCCTTCGGCGAACAAGATGCGTGCAGCGGTCGAAATGCTGCACCGGAAGGTGCCGGAGCTGGAAGTGGACGGTGAGATGCATGCCGATGCGGCGCTGTCGGAAGAAATCCGCAAAGCCGTGCTTCCCAACTCGGTGCTGAGCGGTACCGCCAACCTGCTGGTCATGTCGAGCCTGGCCTCGGCCAATGTCGCGTTCAACCTCGTCAAGGCGCTGGGCAACGGCGTGACCATCGGGCCCATACTGCTCGGTGTGCGCCAACCCGCCCATGTGCTCACACCTTCCGCAACGTCCCGCCGGGTCGTCAACATGACCGCGTTGGCCGCCGTAGACGCCTCCGATGGGGAAGTGCAAGGCGCGTTCGAACTCGCGAACAACCGTTGATGAACGACAGGCCCGATACATTCGAAGATCTCGATCCTGAGGAAACCCGGGAATGGATCGAATCCCTGGACGCGGTGATCGCCGCCGACGGACCCGAACGCGCCCACTTTCTGCTGGATCAACTGGTGGACACGGCGCGTCGACGTGGCACGTATTTGCCGTATCGCATGACGACCGCATACGTGAACACTATTCCCGTGCATCTGGAAGAGAAAAACCCCGGAGACGCGGAACTGGAATGGCGGATTCGTTCCATGATCCGCTGGAACGCCATGGCCATGGTGCTGCGGGCCAACCAGGGAGATTCCGATCTTGGGGGGCATATCGCGAGTTTCGCTTCGGCCGCGACCCTGTACGACGTGGGATTCAATCATTTTTTCCATGCCCCCACGGAAGATCATGACGGTGATCTGGTTTATATCCAGGGCCACTCGG
The DNA here is from genome assembly GCA_004357005.1 of Gammaproteobacteria bacterium. Lineage (GTDB taxonomy): Bacteria > Pseudomonadota > Gammaproteobacteria > SMWH01 > SMWH01 > SMWH01. Next base: position 2,480 of record SMWH01000076.1, on the reverse strand, counting down.
CGCCGGGCATCTACGCCCGCGCGTTTCTGGAAGGACGGCTTACGGAAGAACAACTGGATGGTTTCAGAAGCGAAGTAGACGGTAAGGGCCTGTCGTCGTATCCGCATCCCTGGCTCATGCCGGGTTTCTGGCAGTTCCCAACCGTGTCCATGGGTCTGGGCCCCCTGATGGCCGCATACCAGGCGCGTTTTCTGAAGTACCTGGGAAACCGCGGTCTGGTGGATACGAAAGGCCGCAAGGTCTGGGCGTTCATGGGTGACGGCGAAATGGATGAACCGGAATCCACCGGCGGCATCTCCATGGCTGCGCGGGAAGGGCTGGATAACCTTATCTTCGTCATCAACTGCAATCTCCAGCGCCTCGACGGACCCGTTCGCGGCAACGGTAAAGTCATCCAGGATCTGGAAGGTCTGTTCCGGGGCGCCGGATGGAATGTGATCAAGGTGATCTGGGGCGCGCACTGGGATCCTCTGCTGGCCCGGGATACCCAGGGGCTGTTGCGGCGACGCATGCAGGAAGCCGTGGACGGTGATTATCAGAACTATAAAGCCAACGACGGCGCCTACGTGCGTGAGTATTTCTTTGGCAAGTACCCAGAACTCAAGGCTATGGTGGCCAACATGTCCGATGAGGACATCTGGCGGCTGAACCGGGGCGGACACGATCCCCAGAAAGTCTACGCGGCCTACCACGAGGCGATGAATGCCGTGGACAAACCCACGGTGATCCTGGCCAAGACCATCAAGGGTTATGGCATGGGTGAGGCGGGGGAAGCCCGGAACATCACCCACCAGCAAAAGAAAATGGATGTCGGGCACATCAAACAGTTCCGGGATCGCTTCAAGGTGCCGATCCCAGATGACCAGCTCGAGGACCTGCCTTATTACATGCCGGCTCAGGACAGCCGGGAACTTCGTTACATGAAAGCACGCCGTGAGGCTCTGGGGGGCGATTTGCCCGCACGCCGGCGCGAGTCGCAGGCGCTGAAAGTGCCCGGTCTCGACACGTTCAGCGGCATGCTGGAGGGTACGGGGGAACGCAAAATTTCCACGACGATGGCCTTCGTGCGGATCCTGGCGGCCCTGGTGCGGGACAAGGAAATCGGCAAGCGTGTGGTGCCCATCGTGCCGGACGAGGCACGAACCTTCGGCATGGAAGGCATGTTCCGTCAGCTCGGCATCTATTCGGCGGTGGGTCAGCTTTATACGCCCGTCGATTCGGATCAACTGGCTTGGTACAAGGAAGACATCAAGGGTCAGATCCTGGAAGAAGGGATCAACGAGGCCGGCGCCTTTTGCTCATGGATGGCCGCCGCCACGTCTTACAGTTCCAGCGACTATCCCATGATCCCCTTTTATATCTATTACTCGATGTTTGGTTTCCAACGCGTTGGGGATTTCGCCTGGGCGGCGGGTGACATGCGGGCGCGGGGGTTCCTGATGGGAGCGACGGCGGGTCGCACCACCTTGAACGGGGAAGGCCTGCAGCATGAGGACGGACACAGCCATATTCTCTGCTCGACGATTCCAAACTGCGTGAGTTATGACCCCACCTATGCCTACGAATTGGCGGTGATCATTCAGCACGGCATGCGCCGTATGTATGCCGACCAGGACGACGTGTATTTCTACATCACCCTGATGAACGAGAACTACGCACACCCGGCGATCCCCAAGGGTGCGGAGGAAGGCATTCTTCGCGGCATGCATTTGCTTCATGAGGGCAAAAAGGGTTCACCCAGGGTGCAGTTGCTGGGTTCGGGCACGATTCTGCGCGAGGTCGAGGCCGCCGCCGAAATGCTCAAGATGGATTTTGGTATCGAGGCCGATGTCTGGAGTGCCACCAGTTTTAACGGGTTGCGCCGGGACGGCCTGGATGTAACCCGCCATAATCGTTTGCATCCCGATGTAAAGGCAAGAACGTGCTGGGTCGAAGACTGTCTGGATGGTCGCGACGGGCCCGTAATCGCTGCAACCGACTACATAAAGGCTTTCCCGGATCAGATTCGTGAGTGGGTACGGGGTACTTACGTCACATTGGGAACAGATGGTTTTGGTCGCAGCGATACCCGTGAGAACCTGCGCCGTTTCTTTGAAGTTGATCGAAACCAGGTGGCTTATGCGGCCGTGTTGGCGCTGGCCGGAGACGGTGGGTTGCCGAAAGCCAGAATCAAAGAGGCCCGGAAGAAGTATGGGATCGATCCGAAGAAGCCAAACCCGGTGACAGCATGAATGCATTACAGGAGCGGCTTTGTAGGAGCGGCTTTCCAGCCGCGATTGCAAAAGGAATCGCGCCACGAATGGCGCTCCTACATGCGCGAATCGGCATCGTGTAGGAGGAGCGGCTTTCCAGCCGCGATTGCAAAATAAATCGCGCCACGAATGGCGCTCCTACATGCGCGAACCGGCATCGTGTAGGAGGAGCGGCTTTCCAGCCGCGATTGCAAAATAAATCGCGCCACGAATGGCGCTCCTACATGC
>SMWH01000075.1 GCA_004357005.1 Gammaproteobacteria bacterium | reverse complement strand
TCCTGGGTGCGTGAGGGGGTCTGGGCCGGGTCGAAGGTCATGTGCACCCGACCGTCACCAGCGGGCGAGCTTCGGGCTCTCACCCTGCTGTTGGCGATGTCGTATTCGAAATGCGCGCCGCTGAAATGCCGGGAGCCCTGATCGAGTTCCGCGTCATCAATCAGGATGATCGACTGGTTCAGCAGATCGTATTCGATGCGCCGGGCGCGGGCCTTCATCTCACCTGGTTCCTGATCCAGCAACTGTTGGATGGTCGCGGGGCTGCCTTCGAGGATGATCTTGTTGATTGACCCCGCCCCGGGGTCGCGATAGATGGTCGCTGTATCGGTAGTGATCTGCAGGGAGCCCTGTTCCAGCAGTACACCGCCGGAAAGCACCGTAATGCCGCTGGCTTCGTCAAACTCGGCGCGGCCCGCGTCCACGTCGATGGGCTGGGTCCGATCAGACTTGAGCGCCGTTGCGGGCATCGAAAAAAGCAGGAACAATGCCAGGCAGTTAGGGTGTGGGCGGTACATACCAGCCTCGTACGTCCGATAACAATTCGAATTGTTGCGCAGCCAGATTGGCCCGCATACCGGTCCCCCAGAGTGTACCCGAAGGCTGTTTGATCTCGACACCTTCATCGGTCTGCGCCAGTTCCTGCTCCGGATACAGCCACAGGTTCTTGGTGAATATCGTCACAGCCGGTTGGGTTCCGTCCTGGTTGATCTTGGTGATCGTCACATTGCCCAGCAGATGGACCTCATCACCCGCTGCGGTCAACTCGCCCTGGTCGGAAACGATATGCCACACAGGAAGCCCCTTGCCGTAGATGGTGACATCCGGTTGTTCAAACTGTGCCGTGGCGTCGCCTTCGTAGTGAATGAGCTGGGCGGAGGTCAGCCGGTACTGTGTCGCGCCGTCCTCGTCCATGGTGGTCAGGGTAAAACCGGTCATGGTGTAGTCGGCATTGCCGATTACGCCCACGCCGGGTTCTTCTTCATCGGCGCCATTTTGCCGGACCACGAAGAACGATGCCGCAGCCAGTGCAGCCAGCAGCGCGACGAGAACAAAGGTGCGGGTTTCCACCGGTTCAGTCCTCGCGGGCGCTCAGGATCAGGTCAGAGACTTCCCGTGCCGCGCCTTCACCACCGGGGGTTCGGGTAACCCAATGCGCCGCTTCACGAACCGAGGGGTGGGCATTGGCCACGGCAATCCCCAGCCCCACCCGTTCGATCAACGGCAGATCCGGGAGATCGTCACCCGTGTAGGCGACCGCCTCGGGTTCTATCTTGAGTGCGGTACACAGACTTTCGAACACCGGCAACTTTTCTTTTTGTCCCTGGTAAACATGGTCCACCCCCAGTTCGGCCATGCGTTGGCTCACTATGGGAGACTCGCGGGTGGTGATGATCGCCACCGTGATGCCGGCGTTTTGCAGGCGTTTGAGACCCAGACCATCGTGCGCATGAAAGGCCTTGATCTCCCGGCCGTCATCCGTAAAAAACAGCTTGCCGTCGGTGAGCACGCCATCCACATCGAAGATGGCCAGGCGCACGCGCGCCGCACGTTTCAGAACATCATCCGGAAAGTCGTTCATACGACCCCCGCGCGCAGCAGATCGTGCATGTTCAACGCGCCGATCAGTTTTCCGTCCGCGTCGGTGACCAGCAGCGCGTTGATCTTGCAGCTGTCCATGATGTGCAGACCTTCCGCGGCCAGGTCGTCCGGCCCGATGGTCTTGCCATTACGCGTCATGACGTCCTGGATCGATGTGGTGTGGACATCGATTCCCCCATCCAGCGCTCGCCGTACGTCGCCATCGGTAAAGATGCCCACCAGGTTGTTCTTTGCGTCCAGGATTGCCGTCATTCCCAGACCCTTGGCGGTCATCTCAACGAGTGCGTCACTGGCGGTGGCGGCGTCGGTGACTACGGGTATGCCGTCACCGGTGTGCATGATGTCCTTGATGTGCACCAGCAAGCGCCGGCCCAGGCGGCCGCCCGGGTGGGAGCGCGCGAAGTCCTCCTCGGTGAATCCGCGCGCTTCCAGCAACGCGATCGCGAGAGCGTCACCCATGGCAAGCGCCGCCGTGGTGCTGGCGGTGGGAGTCAGTCCCATGGGGCAGGCTTCCTTTGTTACGCTGATATCGATGTGAACGCTCGCATCCCTGGCGAGCGTGGAGCTTGCGTTGCCCGTCAGCGCGATCAGAGGAACGCCGAGTCTGGAGATAATTGGAACGATCGTCAGGATCTCGTAGGTTTCCCCGGAATTGGACAGCGCCAGCACCACATCGTTGGCGGTGATCATGCCCAGATCCCCGTGGCTGGCTTCGCCCGGGTGAACAAAAAACGCCGGCGTACCCGTGCTGGCCAGAGTCGCGGCGATCTTGTGACCGATGTGACCGGATTTGCCCATGCCGAGCACGACGATGCGCCCCTGGCAAGCGAGCATGTAACGGCAGGCATCAACGAAATTGTCGTCCACGCGTCCGGCGATCTCGGCAAGACCCGCGGCCTCGGTTTCGATCACCGCCAGCCCGAGGCGGCGAAGATCTTCAGCCTGTAATTGCCTGGCCTGTTGGTGGGCCTGTTCGTTTGAGTGGATTTTTTTTCTGGAAGACACAGCAAAAAGCGCCAACGCGGGGGTGGTATTGGGGTCTAGGGTGACCCGTGGAAGGACGTATAGTAAACCAGTCCGATATAGCTGATGAATATGGCCAGCAGCAAGGCCCCGTCCCGACGGTGGATGTGCCCGGGACGGCCGCCAAATCCATAGGCCAGCAGGAACAGAAAGACCGTCAGTCCCAGCATGATGGAGTAGTCACGCTCCAACAGAAGCGGCGGGGCGCGTATGGGACTGATGGTGGCGGCCAGCCCCAGCACCCCCAGGGTGTTGAACAGATTGGAGCCGATGACGGTGCCGATGGCCAGGTCCGGTTCCCGCTTGATGGCGCTCATCACCGCCGCCGCCAGTTCCGGCAGGCTGGTGCCGATCGCCACCACGGTCAAACCGATGACAACCTCATTGACGCCCAACGCCAGGGCCACATCCACGGCGCCGCGAACCAGGATTCTCGAGGCCAGGGGCAGTAGCACGAGGCCCGCACCGAGCCAGAACACCGCTTTGGGCATGGGCCAGTTCTCCGGGATCTCGGCTTCGAACTCCGCAGCGAGCGGGTCGGTTTTCGGCCGCTGCAGACCCAGCCCGACCATCCAGACCATGACCACGGCCATTCCGGTCAACAGGAAGATTCCGTCTTGACGGCTCAACTCCCCGTCCATCAGGACGAACAGCGTGGCAAAACTCACCAGCAACAGGACGGGGTATTCGCGTTTCAGAGTTTCTGAGCGTACCTCCAGTGGGCGGATCATGGCGGTGATCCCCAGCACCAGGGCGATATTGGCGATGTTGGAACCGATGGCGTTGCCCAACGCTATCCCGGCGTTTCCTCGCAACGCCGCGACTACCGAGATCACCAGTTCCGGAGTTGAGGTACCGATTCCCACGACGGTCAGACCGATAACCATCGGCGCCACACCCAGGTTGCGGGCCAGGGCCGAGGCGCCCATGACGAAGCGCTCGGCCGCCCAGGTGAGGAGGGCGACGCCCAGTACGATATAGACGATGGACATCAGCATGCCGTGAACCCGCTTAGCTCAATGTGACGGCACGCACTGGCAATGATCCGACCCCGCAATGATCCAACATGCAACGACGATCCTCAGTCAGCCCCCCGTCCAGGCCTGTCGCGGGGCGGCTTCTCTTCCTTTATGATTAGCTGCTTTTCCCGACAAGGAGTCCGGGGGCGAACAATACAGTTTATGGATAGGGACACGATTCGGCAACTGATCGAAGGCCAGCTACCGGGCTGCGAAGCCCTGGTGGAAGGCGATGACGGCGTGCATTTTTCCGCCCGGGTAGTGGCTTCCCAGTTCGCCGGCAAATCCACGCTGGAGCGCCATCGGATGATATACGGCGCGCTCGGCGAGCGGATGGGCACGGACATTCACGCCTTGTCGATCAAAGCCATGACGCCCGAAGAGGTCAACGGTTGACGTGGCAAAAATCGTCATAACCGGCGGAGGTGCGCCGCTCGACGGTTCCGTTCGCATCTCCGGCGCCAAAAACGCGGTGTTGCCCATTCTGGCGTCCACTTTGCTGTCCGACGGCCCGGTCATCATTGGCAATGTGCCGCATCTGAATGACGTCACCACCACCATGGAGCTGCTCGGCCAGATGGGTGTGCAACTGGTGGTGGATGAACGCATGAAAATTCACGTTGATCCGCGCTCCATTCACAGTTTCTTTGCGCCTTACGATCTCGTCAAGACCATGCGCGCCTCGGTGCTGGTGCTCGGGCCCCTGCTTGCCCGTTACGGCGAAGCGGTTGTGTCCCTGCCCGGAGGCTGCGCCATCGGTTCACGACCGGTGAATCTGCACATCAAGGGTCTGGCCGCCCTGGGCGCGGACATACAGGTCGAAGGCGGTTATATTCGCGCCCGCGCCAAGCGCCTCAAGGGTGCGCACATCGTGCTGGACATCCAGACGGTTACCGGCACCGAGAACATCATGATGGCCGCCGTTCTGGCGAAGGGAACCACCACGATCGAGAACGCGGCCCAGGAGCCGGAAGTTGTGGATCTGGCCAACTGTCTCAACGCGATGGGGGCAGACATCGAAGGTGCCGGGTCTCGCACCATCGTCATTCATGGCGTGGACCGTCTGGCAGGTTGCGAATACGACGTGCTGCCGGACCGGATCGAAACCGGGACTTTCCTGGTCGCCGCCGCCATTACCCGCGGGCGGGTCAAGGTCAAGAATACGCGGCCGGATATCCTTGAATCGGTGCTGCTCAAGCTCGAAGAAGCGGGTGCCGAGATCACTTGCGGCGATGACTGGATCGAGTGCGATATGCACGGGCGTCGTCCGCGCGCCGTGGATATCACCACCGCGCCTTATCCGGCGTTTCCAACAGACATGCAAGCGCAGTTCAGCGCACTGAACACTATCGCTGAAGGCGTGGCGACGATCACCGAAACCGTGTTCGAGAACCGTTTCATGCATGTGCACGAACTGCGGCGCCTGGGTGCCGATATCCGGCTCGAGGGAAACACCGCCGTCACCCGCGGTGTGGACCATCTCAACGCGGCGCCGGTCATGGCGACGGACCTGCGCGCTTCCGCGAGTCTGGTCCTGGCGGGGCTCGTGGCTGAAGGCGAGACCGTGGTGGATCGCATCTATCACATCGATCGGGGCTATGACTGTATCGAGGAGAAGCTGGCCCAGCTTGGCGCCCGGATCCGCCGGCTCCCGGGCACCGACCAGGACGAACTCCAGGCAGCACAGGCCTGAGCATCGCGCCACGAATGGCGCTCCTACGTAGCAGCGGCTTTCCAGCCGCGACTCTTCGGTCGATGATCGGTACCGCGGTCCCAATGTATTTGGGGGAAGCAGCGCCCCTGCTTCCCTGGAACACACGTCGAAAGCGGGTTAGTTTTGGGGTTGCGGGCGTTCCGCCAATACGGCGTTCGCCGTGTTGTGCATATCCCGGCGTTGATACCCGATCGCCACTTCAACCCCCGGGTCGCGTTTCGCCACATGGTCGAGAAACTGCCGCGTGTTGTGCACCGCGATGCCATCGACGCTGAGGATGAGGTCGCCGGGTAACAGTCCCGCGGCGGCGGCGGGACTGCCGTACTCAACTGCCGATACCAG
>SMWH01000074.1 GCA_004357005.1 Gammaproteobacteria bacterium | reverse complement strand
TGGAAGAATCCAGCCCCGCCAGCGAACCGGTCTCGATATCCGCGGCCAGTCGTTTGCCCAACTCCACGCCGAACTGATCGAAGGGGTTTAGGTCAAGAATCGCCGCCTGAACGAACACCCGGTGCTCCTGCAACGCGAGCAGGGCCCCGAGACAGCGCGGCGTCAGTCTGTCCAGCAGGAACACGTTGCAGGGCCGATTGCCCGGTACCCGCCGGTGCGGGTCTTCGGATTGATCGCCATGGGTCAGCGCCGCCGCCTGACCCAGCAAATGGGCCAACAGCATGCGGTGATGTTCCGCGTGGTCGTGGTCGGCTGCGATCACGCCGATCAGGTCCAGCGGAACCGTATCGGTTCCCTGGTGCAGTGACTGGAAAAAACTGTGCTCAGCCGACGTCCCGGTACCACCCCATACCACCGGCCCGGTCTGGTATTCCACGGCCGTGCCATCGGTGGTAACGGACTTGCCGAGACTCTCCATCACGAGTTGCTGCAACCAGGGAACCAGGTCCCTGAGACGGTCGTCATAAACCACCGTCGCCCGGGTCGGATAAGCACAGATGTTCCTGTGCCAAATGTCGAGCAAAGCGAGCGTGACAGGCAGATTTTCGCCGGCGGGGGCGCTGCGGAAATGGTCATCCATGAGCTTCCCGCCTTCCAGCAACTCGTGGAACACCTCCATCCCCAGGGCGGTGCCCACGGCGATGCCCACCGCTGACCACAGGGAGTAGCGCCCGCCGACCCAGGGGGGGATGGGAAAAATGTTCGCGTCGGCAATACCCATCGCCCGGGCAGCATCCTTATCAGCCGTAATCGCCACCATCTGGCGTGCGATCGATTCGGCGCCGAGCCACTCCTTCAGTGTCTCGGCGTTGCGAAGGGTTTCGGGTGTGGTGAAACTCTTCGAGGTGATGATGCACAGGGTGTGGGCAGGGTGCAGTTGTCCCAGCAGCGCGTCCAGGCCGTGCCCGTCCACGTTGGACAGAAAATGCACGCGCGGCACATCCGAAGCCAGATGGCTCAACGCCCCCGTGGCCAGACGCGGACCCGCATCGGACCCGCCCATGCCGACGTTGACCACATCGGCGATGCGTTCACCACTGGCGCCGCGATAGGTACCGGCGCGTACCGCCGAACAGAACGCCCCCATGCGCTTGAGCGTGCCCCGGACCTCGGGCATGGGATCGGTGCCGTCCAGAGAAAACTCGTTTTTCGGATCGCGGTACAGCCAATGCAGCGCGGGCCGGTCTTCGCTGGTGTTGACGCCGGCACCCGCGAAATAGTCCTTTACGCGGTCACTCAGTTGTGCGCGCTGCGCCAGCGCGTGAAGAGCCGATAAGGCTGCTCCGTCAACCAGATTGCGCGAGTAGTCGAGCACCACTCCGCCGGTTGCCAGCGTCATGCGGGATGCCCGGCCGGGGTCGGTCGCCAACAACTCGGCAATGGTCGTGGCTGACAGACGCTGATGATGGTCGGCCAGCGCCCGCCATTCCGGTGCGCTTGAAATCAACTCAGACATGGTTGGGGGCTTGCCAACCTCCAAGGTCGGCGTAGAAGTCTATGCCACCTGGACGGGAATGGAGGCGCGCGTTTCACGGACCTGGTTGTCGTCGTCCACGTAAACCAGCGTGGGGTGATGCTGTTCCAGTTGGTCGTCAGCGACGCCCTGATAGGCGCAGATAATCAACCGGTCACCCGGATTGGCCAGATGCGCGGCGGCGCCGTTCACGGACACGATGCCCGAGTGGTCTTCGGCGCGGATGGCATAGGTAACGAAACGTTCGCCATTGCCGATGTTATAGATGTGAATCTGTTCGTACTCGCGGATTCCAGAGGCTTCCAACAGGACGCCATCAATGGCGCAGGACCCTTCGTATCCCAGTTCCGAGTGCGTCACCGTGGCCCGGTGGATTTTGGCCTTGAGCATGATCGTGTGCATCAACCCAGAAGACTCCTTCATCGTTCCTCGACAGCTGGATGCGGGCGAGAGTTTGACCCTTCAACCGGTCCTTCGTCACCCCTCCCGATCACCCCCCCCGCGCATCGGGTGGAGGCCGGTGGAGGGGGTACTGTACTTTTCAGTCCCCCAAAAAGAAAATCCTCCCCCCCCGTGAAGGGGAGGAGGCAGCTCGGAGTGACGATTACCCTTACAACAAACGCGCACCGCCTGACTGACTCAGACTGTTGCGCTTGGATTCAAGGTGGTTGTAATGATACCACCAACCCTCCCCCGGACCAAATCCCCCGGGAGGGTCAATCGGGGATGGGGAGGTTGTCGATCAGCCGGGCCTGACCCAGCCACGCGGCTCCGAAGACCCGCCAGGGGCGGTTTTCAGGCACGGGAACCGCCAGATCCCCGGCGCCCCGCACCGCAACATAATCGGGCCGAAAACCCGCCTGTTGCAGACCTTGCCAGGCGGCCTTTTCAGCTGCGGGCGCCGGCTCACCCCCCGCCACCCGTCGGGCCACGTCCTGCAAGGCCTGATGCAGCCGCGGCGCCACATCGCGTTCCTCGACACTGAGATAGGCGTTGCGGGAACTCATGGCCAGACCGTCCGCCTCCCGCAGGGTCGGTGCGCCGACAATCTCGATGGGGATAGCCAAGTCCTTGACCAGCCTGCGAATTATCTGAAGTTGTTGGTAGTCCTTTTCGCCAAAGACCGCGACCTGTGCCGGAACCATGTTGAACAGCCGGACCACCACCGTGGCCACCCCGTCGAAATGCCCGGGCCGGACCTCCCCGCACAGGGTGTCGGCCAGGGCCGGCACGGTGATTCGGGTCGTGCCGGCGGGTCCGTAGGGATAGACCTCTTCCACCGCCGGGGCGAACAACAGGTCACAACCAGCTGCCGCCAAGTTGTCGCTATCTTCCCTAAAAGTGCGGGGATATGCGTCGAAATCCTCGTTTTCGCCGAATTGCGTCGGGTTAACAAAAATACTCACCACCACCCGGTCGACCCGCTCCCGTGCGGCCGACACCAGGCTCAGATGGCCCGCATGGAGATTGCCCATGGTGGGCACGAAGCCGACCCTCAAGCCCTCAGCGCGCCAATGGGCGATGGCCTCGCGCACCGCGACCATGCGCCGCGCCACGTCAAGTTGAATGCGGCTCACCGGCTCGTCTGGTGTGCGCCGCAGCAATTTATCCCGTGCACGCCCCACAGGCCCCGTCAGTCCCGTTCCGGCCAGGCGCCGGATCTGATCTGGGACGCGAAGGCGGCCACCGCCTCGCGCACGCTGCCCGCGCCGGCCATAAAGTCCTTCACGAACCGGGGCTTTTTGCCCGGTGTGATGCCCAGCATGTCGTATAAAACCAACACCTGGCCGTCACAGTCGGGGCCCGCCCCGATTCCGATGGTGGGAATGCCCAGCGCTGCGGTGATTTCCCGGGCCAGATCCGCGGGCACGCATTCCAGCACCAGGGCCCGGGCGCCGGCTTCTTCCAGGGATCTGGCGTCCCGGAGCAGGCGTTCGGCCCCGGCCTTGCTCTTGCCCTGCATGCGGTAGCCACCCAGCTGATTGATGGACTGGGGCAGCAGCCCCAGGTGGCCCATCACCGGGACCCCATGCTGGCTCATGACGCGGACCGCCTCCAACACGGGTTCGCCGCCCTCCAGTTTGACCATCGCGGCCCCGCCGCCGCCCATCAGGCACACCGCCGCATCCACCGCCCGGTCCGGCGTGGCGAAACTCAGAAAGGGCATGTCCGCCACCAACAGACCCCGGTGAACTCCCCGGCTCACACACTCGGTGTGATAGCTCATGTCGTCCACGGTCACCGGCACGGTGGTGTCGTGACCCTGAATAACGTTTCCCAGGGAGTCACCCACCAGCACGACGTCCACTCCCGCCTCGTCGAGGATCGACCCGAAGCTCGCGTCGTAGGCGGTGAGACAGACGATCTTCTGGCCCGCGCGCTTCATCTCCTGGAGCGTCTCCACGGTGACGGCCTTCGCCCCGGACAGCTTTGGATTCTGGTGGCTCACGAAGCGCTTCCCACGGTGCTCCCGGGGGCGGCCGCCATGGGATTGAAATAATGGCGTCCGTGTTGCAAGCGGTCTGCCTCTTCCACCAGTGAAAGAAAATCCTGTTCGTTGTTCACCAGGTCAATATCCGTGGCATTGATGATCAACAGGGGTGCAGCTTCATAGTGATGAAAAAAGTTCGCGTAGGCTTCCGCGAGCCGGCGCAGGTAATCCGGGTCCATCCCCTGTTCAAAACCCACCCCGCGACGCTGCACCCGCTCCAGCAAAACTTCCACCGGCGCCTGAAGATAAAGCACCAGGTCCGGGACGGGGATCTCCACCGACAGGTGTGCATACACCTGTTCGTAGAGACGGTATTCATCGTCGTCCAGGTTGACCCGCGCAAACAGCCGGTCTTTCTCCATGAGGAAATCCGCCACTCGCCGGGGTGCGAACATGTCGGTCTGGTTCAGCGCCTTGAACTGGCGCGCCCGCTCGAACAGAAAATGTAATTGCGTGGGCAAAGCCACAGCTTTGGGGTCAGCATAGAAGCGTTCCAGGAAGGGATTCGATGCCGTATCCTCGAGCAGCAACTCGGCGTCCAGGTGTTCCGCCAGCCGGCGCGCCAGGCTGGTTTTACCCACTCCGATGGGACCTTCCACCGTGATCAAACGATGCTCGCCGATGCCGCTCAAGACACCGGCTCCCCGGGCAATTTGACGATGCCGCCGGTGCCTGCGGCTGCCAGCAGGCTCGCCACTGAACCGCGCCCGGGCACGCACAGGTCCGGGTTCAATTCCAGCAGCGGCACCAGCACGAATGCCCGTTCATGCATGCGCGGATGCGGCAGGGTCAGACCGTCGGTGTCCATGGTCAACTCATCGTACAGCAGCAAGTCCAGATCCAGCCGCCGGGGGCCCCAGCGCTGTTCCACGTTCCGGCGACGTCCCTGCGCGACCTCGATGGCCAGCAGGGCATCGAGCAACGGCCGCGGCTCGAGGCCCGTTTCAAGCTGTGCGACGGCGTTGATGAAGTTCGGCTGATCGCTCACCCCCCAGGGCCGTGTTTCGTACAGGCTGGAAGCGGCGGCCAGGCGAGTCTCCGGCAGCTGGTCCAGCGCGCCCATGGCCCCGGCGACCCGTGCCAGCGGGTCATCGAGGTTGCTGCCCAGGGCGATCCAGGCTCTCGTCCGGGCCCCCGCCTCAGTCACCGGCGTCACCGGACTGGCCTCCGGGCCGGCGTTTGCGCGGCCGCCGCTGTCGCCGCCCCCGGGGCATGACCAGCCGTTTCTGTTCGTCCGGTTCCATGTCCTGTATCTCGGTCCACCACTCGGCCAGTTCCAGGAGATCGGCGTCCTGACGGGAACGCAGCAGCAGGAAATCGTAGGCAGCCCGGAAACGCGGACGCGCCAACAGGCGCAAGGGTCGCCGGCCACGACGGATGTGGAAGCGGGGTTGCAAACCCCAGATCTCCCGCATCGGCGCGCTGAAACGTCGCGGCAGCGCCGTGTGCCGGATCTGGCGGGCGGTAAGCCATTCGGCCGCCAGATGGATGGCATGCGTTTCGCGCATGCCATCGCCCATCAATTCCTCTTTTTTGGCCCGGAATGGCGCCCACAACATGGCAGCGAAGAGAAACGCGGGTGTCACCGGTTTGCCCTGCGCCACACGTTCGTCGGTGTTGGCCAGGGCGTCCAACAGGAGTTGACGGTCCTCGGGATGTTGATCAAGAACGCGAGCCGTATCGGTAAACAGCTTCGCAAGCAAGCCGTAGTGTTCGAGAAGTTCCAGAGAACGCACCGCGTGACCGGTGAGAAACAGTTTGAGGGTTTCATCGAACAGACGCGCCGGCGAGATATCATCGAGCAGGTCGCCCTGTTCAAACAAAGGCCCCTCGGTTCCCGGGTCGATTTTCAAACCCAGCTTGGCCAGAAAACGCACTGCCCGCAGCAGGCGCACCGGGTCCTCCCGGTAACGCTGGAGGGGCTCGCCGATCAGACGCAGCAGACCCGCGCGCACATCATTGATTCCGCCTACGTAGTCGCGCACCGAGTGATCAGCAATGCTGTAGTAAAGCGCGTTGATCGTGAAATCCCGGCGCCAGGCATCTTCCTCGATATCACCGTAGACGTTGTCCCGGATGATGCGCCCGTCTTCCATGTGGCGGTCACCCCCACCGTCGTCATGGGTTCCTCTGAAAGTCGCCACCTCGACCACATCGTTGGCAAAATGGATATGGGCCAGGCGAAAACGCCGGCCGATGAGCCGGCAGTTGCGAAACAGGGCCCGGAGCTGTTCCGGCCGGGCGTCGGTAGCCACGTCAAAGTCCTTGGGCTCGCGACCCATGAGCAGGTCACGAACTCCGCCCCCGACCAGATATGCTTCAAAACCGGAGTTTTGAAGTCGATGCAAAACTTTCAACGCGCCCGTACTGATACTGGCACGCGAAATTTCATGCTCCGATCGGGGAATGACTGAAGGCCGGCCGACGGCTGAGGACTTGGGGGAGCTTTGCTTGAGCATCCAGGATGGCGCGTATAATATCACCGCTCTCGGTGGCAGGGTCGCCGCAATGCTCCCTTCGTCTAGCGGCCCAGGACACCGGCCTCTCACGCCGGTAACAGGGGTTCGATTCCCCTAGGGAGCGCCAATTTCCTGGTTCCTGCTCGAAGGCTTGGCGATGACCTTTGTTGTTACTGAAAAATGCATCAAGTGCAAATACATGGACTGCGTGGAAGTCTGTCCGGTGGACTGCTTTCACGAAGGCCCGAATTTCCTGGTCATCGACCCGGAAGAATGTATCGACTGCACGCTCTGCGAACCCGAATGCCCCGTCCAAGCCATCTTTGCCGAAGATGATGTCCCCGAAGGCCAGGACAAATTCCTCGAACTCAACGCCGAGTTGTCCCGGGCCTGGCCGGTCATCACTGAAATGAAGGATGCCCCACCAGACGCCAAGGAGTGGGAAGACAAGCCCGACAAGCTCAAGTATCTGGAGCGCTGATTTCTTCCATAAGCAATTCGCCCAGGTTTTCGTTTCAGGATGTTTCTTCTGTCGTTCCGCTGTCGGTCCAGTAAAGCGCCCGCATCAGTTTGAGGATCGCTTCCGCCGCCGGCGAATTGTCGCGCTCACCGTCGGGGTTCAAAATCACCACGCGGGTTCGCGTACCCTCGCCGATCAGGCTGATCTGGAATTCGCCGCTTTCCGCGACAGGTTCTTCTTCGTCGTCCCCACCGAAGAACCACAGTTTCGACAGTAAACCACCGCCTTCTTTGCCCATTTCCGGCGCTTCGTAATGAACCACAAACAAACCCCGGGCCCGGTCCCGCTCCACTTGCGGCAACGCGCTGCGATCCAGAATCAGGCCGGTGCGGCGCCAGGCGTCTGAGTACCCGGTTTCCAGTACCAGCGATATGTTGCCTGCACCATCGGTTTCGTAGTTGACCACGGCTGGGGCCGGTGCATCCGTCGTTCCCGGCGCGGGGAACAGCCGATCCACCGTTTCCGGGTCGGCGCCCAGATATACCACCATCCGGATGAGCATCTCCGCTTCCAGATCGCGATCCGGCGGCAGGACATTCCATACGCCTTCCCTGTCTTTATCCTCTTCCAACCGCCGGTTGGCAACGTAGATCTCCAGGGTGCCGGGCGTCTGACCCGCTTCCATTCGCGAACGGTATTTGTAGCGCAGCCGGGGAAGTTCGTCCGCACCGAACACGCGGCTGACGAAACCCGGGTCGTCCGGATCAATCTGTCGCCACTCGGTTTCCATCAGACCCAGGGCCGGTTCGTCTACCACCAGGTCCCAGGCCTGGTTCAGCCAGAAATCACGTACTCGTGGCCATACCTCACCGCTCTCGCCTTCCACCACCAGCCAGCGAATGGAGCCTTCGCGTTTCAGGGACACGCCCTTTTCGACAAGCGGACCGCGGTTGAGGACGGGGGACTGCCGGGCCTGTTCCGAAATTTCCGTGTCCCGACCGGGCACTCGCATGGATTGCGCGGGGTCGGGACCGGTCAGATCCGGCGGAATTTCCAGGTCCTTGCCAGTGGGCGTGTCTTCATAACTTTCCTGTTCCGGCAACACACCGCAGCTGGACAGAGCCAGACCAAACAGTGTCAGCAAAACCAGATTTCGGAACTTTGTCGTCTGCATAGCCTGTTCCCGAAGCAATTCATCCCTGACGTCCATCCCCCGCCGACGTCCGTCAATTCCCCGTGTGATCACTGACATCCCCGATTCATCCGGTTATCGGAACATCGGCATGCGCCAGTGCGCGGCGTAGAACTTCGTGGTGAGACGCATCCAGCCGCGTCAGCGGCAGGCGCAATCCGCCCGGGATCAGCCCCATCGCCTCCAGAGCCCATTTTACGGGTATCGGATTAGATTCCAGAAACAGCGCTGCATGCAAGGGCTTCAGACGACTATTTTCGGCCTCCGCCGCTTCCCGGTCGCCGGCCAGGGCAGCCTCGCAGAGGCGGTGCATGGCCCCGGGCGCCACGTTGGCAGTGACTGAAATCACGCCCCGGGCCCCGTTTTTCATGGATTCCAGCGCGCTCAGGTCATCTCCGCTGATCACGGCAAACTCCTCCCCACAGGCACTCACATGTGCCCGAATCCGGTCCGTCCCGGGGACTGCTTCTTTGATCCCAACTACCCCTTCGAGTTCGGCCAGCCGCGCCACGGTCTCCGGAAGCAGATCGCAGGCGGTGCGAGACGGTACGTTATAGAGCAGAAGCGGAACGTCGCTGGCCTCGGCGATCGCCCGGTAGTGCTGATACAGGCCTGCCTGCGTGGGCTTGTTATAATATGGCGTAATCAGAAGGCAGGCGCTCGCGCCAGCCTGACAGGCCCGGAGGGTTAGATCCACAGACTCGGCGGTCGAACAGGTACCCGTTCCCGCAATCACAGGAATGCGACGATCAACCAACTCCACCGTCCGACGGATCACGCGCAGCTTCTCCTCTCCGCTCAGCGTCGCCGACTCGCCGGTCGTTCCAACCGCCACGATCGCATCGGTTTTTTCCGATAGCTGCCTTTCCACGAGCCGCTCAAGCGCGGGCTCATCGATCACGCCATCGTTGGTCATGGGCGTGACCAGCGCTACCATACTGCCTGTGAACACCGGAATCTCTCCGTCGCCAGCAAGACGCGCATGGTACGCAGCGCCAGCCACCTTTTCCAGCCGTGAAGCGGACAGGCAATGAATGACAGCCGGTTGCTGATCAGTTCCGTCGCCCGACACGATCCATCCCATCTTCGTGACCTCACCGGACGTGTCGTCAGCGCCGGGTGCGGCGTGGAAGAAAGTCACGTTGCGGTGATGGGAGAAGAGATCATCGTCATGATGCTGGTCAACGGAAACTGGAACGCCATCGCCAAACTCGAATCCACTCTGCAAAAACTCGGTGAAAAGGACGGCGTAAGTCTGGAGGTGCGGCGCACCGGCCCCAAAGCTCAGGAAGGAGACCGTCTGCCTTATATAGTGGAGGTCGTTTCGGCGGACAGCCCGGGCATCGTGCACCACCTGGCAGGGTTTTTCTCGAGCCGGAACATCGCTATCGACGGGTTGGTCAGCACCTGTTATCAGGCAACACAGACCGGCACCGCGATGTTCTCGGCACACATATCCATATCGATTCCCGCGGCTACTCAGATTTCAGCGTTGAGGGAAGAGTTCATGGAATTCTGTGACCGCATGAACCTGGACGCGATCCTGGAACCGGTCAAAGCCTGATCAAGAAACGAACGGTACAAAAAACAGTCGGACCAGAATGACTACACCACATCACACCGCAATGTGTGGGGCATCCACGCGCGCAACATGGAACAAAGCTTCGCCCTTAACCTGCTGATGGACCCGGACGTGGATTTCGTCACCCTTCTGGGCACCGCGGGAACCGGCAAGACTCTGCTTGCACTGGCGGCGGGGCTGGCTCAGACCCTGGACGACCAGCGTTACCGGGAGATCATCATGACCCGCGCCACGGTGCCCGTGGGAGAGGACATCGGTTTCCTGCCCGGTACCGAGGAAGAAAAAATGACGCCCTGGATGGGCGCGCTCATGGACAACCTGGAAGTACTCACCAACCAGGACGCCACCAACGACTGGGGGCGTGCCGCCACCAACGATCTGCTCAACAGTCGCATCAAGATCCGCTCACTGAATTTCATGCGCGGTCGCACCTTTTTGAGCCGCTATGTGATCATCGATGAAGCGCAGAACCTGACGCCCAAGCAAATGAAAACGCTGGTGACCCGTGCCGGGTCAGGCACCAAGGTCGTGTGCCTGGGCAACGTGGAACAGATCGACAGCCCCTACCTCACCGAAACCACGTCCGGCGTGACCTATGCGGTGAGTCGATTCAAGAGCTGGAACCACAGCGGGCATGTGACCCTGGTGCGTGGAGAGCGCTCGAGACTGGCCGACTTCGCCTCCGAAGTTCTGTAGCAAAAGAATCGCGGCTGGAAAGCCGCTCCTACAAAGCCGCTCCTACAAAGCCGGAGCGTCCGGCGGCGGTTGCTCGTCTTTATCAAAGGCCGGCAATGCCTGAAGCACTGCCTGGACCAGGGTCGCCAGTGGGATGGCGAAGAACACGCCCCAGAACCCCCACAGCCCCCCAAACAACAGTACCGCGACGATGATGGCAATGGGATGCAAATCCACGACTTCGGAAAACAGCACGGGAACCAGCACGTTGCCATCCAGCACCTGGACGATCAGATAGGCCACCATCAGCCATACGAACTCCATGCTGGCGCCCCATTGGAAATAAGCCACCAGCGCCACCGGAATGGTCACCACCGCCGCGCCGATAAAAGGAACGATTACCGACAGACCCACCACCACCGCCAGCAGGGTGGCGAACTGCAGACCCATTAACGAGAAAACCGCCTGGGAGACGGCGTAGACAATCAGGATCTCCAGCGCCTTGCCCCGGATGTAATTGCCGATCTGAAGATCCACCTTGCGGAAAACGCGGTTGGTCAGTTCCCGCTCGCGCGGCAGGTAATGCCCGAGCCATTCGAGCATGAGGAGTTTGTCCTTGAGAAAGAACAACACCATGATCGGCACGATCACCAGATAGATGACCAGGGTGATGGCGTTGGAGACCGATGCCAGCGACCACGTCACCGCTCGCTGCCCGGCCAGGGCGAGTTCGTTACCCAGACTGTCGATGAAACCTTCGACCTGGCCCTGGGTAATAAACTGGGGGTACTTCTCCGGCAGTTGCATGAGGGCGTCGCGTCCCATGGACACCCAGGTCGGCAGTTGCTGCACCAGTTGCGCCACCTGACGTGACACCAATGGTGCGAGCCCGAAGAGTATGAAAACCAGCACCACCACGAAGGCCGCCAGCACCAGCAGGGTTCCCAACAACCGGGGCACGCCCCGCCGCTCCAGCCGGCCCACGACGCCTTCCAGCAGGTAGGCGATCACCAGCGCGGCAATGACGGGCGTCAGGTATTTGCCCAACCCGATCACCAGCAGGGTACCGACGATAAGAAATACGCCCAGGATGACCACCTGGGGGTCGCTCAGGTACTGCTTGATGCGGGAAGTCAGAAACTCCATGCGGCGTTCGCCTCAATCGGTGCTCCGCCCAGTCTTGGGCCAGTGTAGCGCAAGCTTGCGAAGGTCGCGGGAACGATAGAGAAATCCGGAAAACCGGCGATCAGAAGTCTTTTGACCAGACGGCCTGAATTTCGAGCTGGTCGCCCGGGTCGTCCGAAAGATTCTGAGTGCTTGAACCGAACAAATACGACGGCGCAAGGGCACCGCGGAAATGGAAAGAACTACTGTCCCCCGTGGGTGCGCTCAGTCCGAAAATCAGATGATCTGCGGCAAACTCGGGCGCCAACGCGCGGGCCAGAGATTCGGACGCAGGTTCAGGGCGCTGGTTGGTCGCGTATCCCACGTTCCAGATAATCCCGCCATTGGATTTGAACTTCATGCCGATCTGGTAAACGGTCTGGTCCTGCCAGGCAAAATTCGGACTACCGCCATCACCCAGCAGCGAGGTAAAGCCGGAGGGCATCAGGGAGTTGGTATAGGCCTGAGTGTCGCTGTACATGATCCGCGACACGTCGAAAGTAAACCATGCGCTCCGTGCGGCCTGCAAATCCACGCCGAAGCTGGCGCTGGCGGGCACATCGAAATCCCCTTCTTCGGAGAACACGCCCCGGTAACCGGATGCGCCGCCCATGTCGATTTCCGACTGATAGGAGGCGCGCGCCAGCACGCCGGGCACCACTTGTGAATGCAGTCCGAATTGAATGCCCGCTCCGGACATGGATTCCGGATCACGCACAGCGGAGGGATTCATGTGCAGCCCACCGAGACTGTGCGTGACGAACTGCTGCTGGGCAAACACCGCGGAAACCTCCCACATGGAATCCCGCGCGAAGGACTTGGCGATGCCTGATGAAAAATAGCTGCGTTCCAGATCAATCCCGGGTCGTGCGAACAGATTCAGCCCGCGATTACTCGGAGACAGGAAAGGCGAGACACCAACGGTTTCCCGGGAGTACCGGAACTGAATCGGCAGCGAACCGCCGACCATCCAGCCCTGGGTGAAATCGGGCATCAACCCGAAATCCCGGTAAGCGCTTTCATCAACCGCCACATCAGGCTTGAACTCGGCGTCCTCGGCGAAATCGGGCATCAGGCCGCGGGTGGCGTATTCATGCCAGGGTCCCAACATGGCCACCCCCAGACCCATGCCATCGACCACGAAGGGCAACACCGCCGGGTTGGTAGCGCTGATGCCGGTGATCGCGGATGCGCTCAACACACCGGACCAGCCGAGGAGCCCGGCCAGTATGGCCGGGCCCGTCAGCTGCCGGATGCGCCTTGCTGTAACCCAATCAGGCATGGAGTCGGGACCGTTGTTATCCGTTAATCACTCACGCAGACACCGCAAGCGCGGTTGCCTGCCCGTTGCACGGATACGACTATGACAACTGAGGAGGATGCTGTCAACGCCACAGTTCCGACTTTGCAGAAACCGCAGCCCTTATGCCACAAGGCCTCCCGTGTCATCCGGGCTGCCGCAGCCCGGCTCCGCCGGGCTGTTGCTTTATCGCGACAAACGGATCTCTACATGGAGACCCGGCGCGTCCGATACACCCCGGCTTCGAAAGCCCCGAAATACACCTCCAACATGGGGTGCTCCACCGGGCCAGGAGAAGGATCGGCTTGCAGATGACGCTCCGCCACGTAGGTGGTGTGCTCGGCACCGTGTACCAGCACGTGGTACCAGGGCCGGTCTTTTGGCGGACGGCTCACCGCGACCCGGTCGTACCAGGCGTCGGTTCCCATGAAACGCGGGTCCACATCAAAAACCACGCCCCGGTACCCGTACTTGCGGTGCTGGATCAGTTGTCCGATATGGAATCGAGCGTCTGGCAAGTGGCTCTCCTGGCAATGG
>SMWH01000073.1 GCA_004357005.1 Gammaproteobacteria bacterium | reverse complement strand
TTCACAACCTGGGTCTGACCACCCGCGGCAACCTGGGCAGCGGTGCGTTCCCGGACGAGCGGATCATGAACCGCGGTTGCCAGCAGTGCCATTCACAGATCCACGGTTCCAACCATCCCGCGGGGGTCAAGTTTCACCGATGACCCATCGCGGCCACACAATCCTTGCGGGAATTGTGTTCGGGCTGATGACCTCCGGTGTCAGTGCGGATTCCGCGGAAGGCGTGGATACGATTCAGAGCAACGCCCTGAACTACCAGGGAGATCTCAATCCTGAGGAGGTGCTGGACGAGAAGGGGCTCAGTGTTTACACGCGGGCCCCCAGGCGGTCGCCATCCGGATTGCTGTACAACATTCCCTACGAGACCCCCGTTTACCGTCAAACTGAAAACGGCTGGCGTTATGTGGGTTCCGTGGAGTTCGGGGTGTTGGCCGTGGACGGTGACACGGACAATCCGGTGTTCATCGAGTACACGGATTGGGACGACGGTTTTGTGTTCAACAACTTCAGTTTTGCCGCCGAAAAACCCGAAAGCGGGGGTTATTTCCGGACCAATGGTGGCGGCGTGGGGCGTAACGATCAGTTCTACGCAGCCGAAGGCGGGCAATACGGCAGTTGGCGCCTGAAGGGTTTCTACAACGAGATCCCGCACGTATTCACGACCAACGCCAGGACCATTTTCGACGGTGTCGGCACGGGCAACCTGACGCTGCCCGACATGCTCACGCCAGCCGGGAGTACGCCGGATGAGGTGCGGGCGGTGTTGGCCACCAAACCCGATATCACCTCCAGCCTGCAGCGCAAGCGTGCCGGGCTTGGGCTGGACTGGATGTGGACGGACACGCTGACTTTCTTCGGAGACTACAGCTTCGAAAAACGCGATGGCACACGGCCGTTTTCCGGGGGCATGTACTGGAACTGGCTCAACCCCGCGATCGGCGGCAGCGTCGAGATGCTGGAACCCATCGACTATGACACCCACGACATTTTGTTCGGGTTGCGCCAGATCAAGGATGCATGGCAACTCAACGTCGGGTACGAGGGGTCCTTCTTCCGGAACGAGATCAAGACCCTCACCTGGGAGCACCCGTGGGCCAACGGTTCTTTTGCGCCGCTGCCGGACGGTGCGTCGAATCCCGAGACGGGGAGGTTCGCGTTGTATCCGGACAACGATTTCCATCACCTCAAGCTGGATTTCGCCCACGACATCGGCTGGGAGGGTGTCTGGACGACCCAACTGGCCACGGGACGCATGGAACAGAACGACGCCCTGATCCCGCACACGGTGAACACCGGGATCGGCGGTAACATCGTCAACCCGATCGACTTCGATTTATGGAACACCACCGCCGCCCTGAGTCAGAACAGCGCTGATGCCTTGATCGATACCTATCTGTTTCAGACCGGCGTCAACGTTAACCCGTGGAATAAAGTGACGCTGCGCGGGAAACTCCGCTATTACGAAGAAAAGAACGAAACGGATTACACGAATTTCAATCCTCTGACCGGTGAGTTCGGTTACATCGCCCTGGATGGTGGACCGGGTGGCGTGGTCCCGGGGGCCAGTGGTATTTTTGAACCGGGCGTGGCCGGCAGTCTGTGGCATGTCCGGAACATCCCTTTCGATTACCGCAGGGGAAATATCACGTTGGGAGGTGACTGGCGTTATGCGGCCAGGGGTGTGTTCACTGTCGAGTACGAACACGAGAATTACCAGCGGGATTTCCGGGAACGTGACGAGACGAAGGAAGACCGGCTGCGTCTGGCGCTGTCACATCGCGGGTTTTCGAAAGCGACCCTGCGGGTCGCCTGGGAATACGCACAGCGCGATGGCGACCCCTATATCAGCGATCCATACGATCAGTTCTGGACCGAAGTGTTGCCCGGTTACGTGCCGACGATACCGGAAGGCACCCCGGCCCAGGTGCTGGATGATCTGCGCAAGTACGATCTGGCCGACCGCGACCAGCAGATTCTCAATGCCCGTCTGAATTTCATGATTCGCGATGATATGGACCTTTTCTTTTCCGGGCGTTGGCAGGAGAACGATTACCAGGCGAGTTATGGACGGCGCAGCGATGAGGCGCGCAACTTCAACGTGGAGTGGACATGGTTCCCCTCGAACAAGGGCAATGTGTACGCATGGTATGGCTGGCAGGACGGCGATATTGACATGGCGAATATCAATGACGCGGGCCCGAACAGCATCGACGGCAGCGCGGGTGGGCCGGTCTATCCGTTCGACAGGGAATACACAATCCAGCAGAAACAGGAAACCCGGTCTTTCGGGGCCGGTGTGGACTACCGCGTGCGGTCGGTCGATCTCAAACTCGACTACATCTGGATCGATTCTGACACGCCGATCAGCTACGACTACGCCTCCGTGAGTTCGCTGGTTTCACCCCTCAGCCGCGAGCAGACCGGCGGTGGCCCGGGCACCCTCGCGTTCCAACGGCAGATATTCCAGGCCAGCGCACGCTGGCCCTTCGCCAGGCAATGGGCCCTGCGTTTCTATTACCGGCACGAAGAGGGCAAGACCGATGACTGGCACTTCGACGGTCTGGAGCGGGTCATTGACCAGACCCTGTATCTGGGGGCCATCCCGCAGGACTACGATGCGGATGTCATCGGCTTGCTGCTCCAATTCCGCACCCACTAATTCGGGGACAGTTCCCCCCTTTCCCCTCTCGCCGAAATGGGGGAACTGTCCCCCTTTGATTTTTCGCTGATATAATCCGCGCTCTTCTCGAGTGGACCTACCCCCAAAAAAAGGAGTTTGTGATGGATTTCAAACGGGCGACAAGCGCTCTGTACGCGTGTTTTTTCGCGATGACCCTGAGCGCCGGCGCGCTGGCCGAGGGTGAAACCGCCGTCGAGGCTGACGAGAGCACGGATGCGGGCAACCTTGAGAAACAGAGCTATGCGCTGGGCATGCAGGTCGGTGGACAGATCAAGAGCGCCCAGGGCGACATTGATGTGGACGCCTTCCTGGAGGGTTTCCAGGACACCATGGCCGGCAAGGAGCCGAAGATCAGCGAGGCCGAAGCGACCCAGTTGCGCATGGAATTTGCCAGGGCCGTCCAGGAGAAACGCCTGGCCGAGCGTGACCAGGAGGGCAATCGCAACGCCGAGGAAGGCGCGCAGTTTCTGGCTGCCAACGCTGAAAAAGAAGGCGTACAGACAACCGAGAGCGGTCTGCAATACGTGATCATGGTGGAGGGCACGGGGCCTATCCCCACCGCGGAGGACACGGTCAAGGTCCACTACAAGGGCACGCTGGTCAGCGGCGTGGAGTTCGACAGTTCCTATCGCCGCAACCAGCCCGCGACTTTCGGGGTGACCGGCGTCATTCCCGGCTGGACCGCAGCGTTGCAGCTCATGCCCGTGGGCAGCAAATGGCGGTTGTTTATTCCGCCTGAACTGGCCTATGGCGAACGCGGTGCGGGCGCCAGGATCGGTCCCAATTCCACCCTCATCTTCGAGGTGGAGCTGATCGAGATCCAGAAGACCGCCGGCGAATAACCAATTTCAATGGTGTCTGACACCTTAAAAAAAGGCCCGGCGATGCCGGGCCTTTTTTTAAGGGAATCGCGGCTGGAAAGCCGCTCCTACAAGCCGTTCCCACAACACGATGCCGGTACCCGCGTGTAGGAGCGCCATTCGTGGCGCGATTGTTTTTGGGGAATCGCGGCTGGAAAGCCGCTCCTAAAGAGCCGTTCCTGCAAAGCCGTTCCCATCGCATTAACCCATCTGCCGGTTTTCTGCCCAAAGGGCCAACCACTTCGCGCGTATGCTTTGATATTGTTTCTCCGGTAACGGTCCGCCCGAAAGGTTGGCGTTGTTCTGCGTCCAGCGACCGGGGCTCGTGGTTCCGACGATGGCCGTATGCAGCCCCGGGGTGCTGGCAACGAATCGCAACGCCATTCCGGCGGCGCCCTCGGGACCCGGATCTTTCAGCGCCTCGCCTTCGAAAAAGGGATAGCCCAGCGGCCTAATCAGATCCCAGTATTCCGCATACCAGCCCCACTCGGGTCGTTGCTCGAAACGCCACACCGCGTTGCCCAGGGGCCGTTTCGCGATGACGCCGATGTCCTTCTTCCTGGTCATGGGCAGGAGTTCATCGATCACGTCCTGTTCGAAAACGTTCAGGGAAACCTGCACCACATCGAAATCATCGCTCTCAACGGCATAGCGAACGCGCTCTCCGCTCCCGCTGTAGGCGAGAAAACGGATCTTGCCGGCCTCACGGGCTCGTTTCAGTGCCTCGGTCGCTTCGCCTGCCTTGAGTGTCTCCAGATTGGCGCCGTGGAGATGCACGATATCCAGATGATCCGTTTTCAGGCGTTTCAGGCTACGTTCGATCGTGCGTTCAATGGATTCAGGAGACCAGTCATCGCCCTGGCCGAATTGCCCGTTCTCGTGCCCGACTTTGGAGCTAAGGACGTATTCATGGCGGCGGTGGCCCACGGCGTTTCCTATCAGGATCTCGGACTGGTTCTGGTCAGGCGCGCCATAACATTCGGCCGTATCGATCATGTTCAGGCCGCGATCCAGTGCCTGGTTGAGCAGCAGGGTCACGCGCTCC
This sequence comes from Gammaproteobacteria bacterium, assembly GCA_004357005.1. GTDB lineage: Bacteria > Pseudomonadota > Gammaproteobacteria > SMWH01 > SMWH01 > SMWH01. The sequence goes on along the minus strand of SMWH01000073.1, from coordinate 1,426 downwards.
TGCTCGGTATTGCCCAGCGCGATGGACAGCCCGCCAAAGCCAACGACGGAAACCTTGAGGCCGGTACGGCCGAGGCGGCGGTATTCAACGCTGGAATTGAGGGTCGCGAAAGCCGGGAAAGCCGGCAACGCGAGACCTGCAGTGCCACTCAGCATCAGTTTTATGGCTTCCCGCCGTGTAAGCCGGATATTCATGAGTTCCTCCTCGAGCTCAGGGCTCGGTCCCGTTGTCTGGATGACCGGGATTCCGGGGTATTGCGTTCAAGGTTCAGTCGTGCGCGCGGTGTCAGAGGGATAGTGATCGACTCCATAATACGCCAAGTCAATTAACGGGGGATTCAAAGTGCGGCGCGAAACCGTCATAGCCATTGTCTCTGCCGCCGCCGCCATAGGCAGCGGGGTGGTCGCGTTCATGTCCCAGCAAAAAGCCGGCGATCTCGAATGTTCTGGCAATCACTGCGAACGAAACTATAAGGACGGGGTTTGGCATCCCGGCTCTGAACGTCTACGGTCTGCTGGCGCTATCCTTCGTGCTGGTGGGAACGGGGTTGCTGCTTTTCCGCAAGCCGCAACAGGCTTGAAGATTTCCCTGAGCCGAAGTCAGTAGCGGCTCGACTCCAAAGCAATAAGAAGTAAGGACTTCTGAGCGTTTAACGGGGAGGCGACCGCCTCCCCTTTTTTCATGGCAGCGCGGTCCTGTGTTGCGAACAGAACGCTCTCACGATCGGGCGGGTGGTTCAGACCTCGAAAATACCGTCGATAACCTTGACCGCGTGACCGGAGATCTCCACCCGGTCACCGTGCAGGTGACACCACAGCTCGCCGCCGCGTTTTGATATTTGACGCGCGTGCAGACGGTTTCGGCCGAGGCGTTCGGCCCAATAAGGCGTCAGAACACAATGGGCGGCGCCCGTGACCGGGTCTTCGTTGATTCCGAGTTTCGGCACAAAAAATCGGGAAACGAAATCGCAATCGCTGCCGGGAGCCGTGGCAATAACGCCGCGTGGCTCCATCTTGCTCAACGCGGCGAAATCCGGCTCCAGGGCGCGAACGTCAGCCTCGCGTTTGTACACGACGAGCATGTCCTGGTTCGCCAGGAACTGGCGCGGTTCTCCGCCCAGGGCTTCCACCAGCCCGGGCTCCGGGTTGGTTGGCTTTGCGGGCCTGGACGGAAAATCGAGCGTATAGCGATCGCCCTTCCGATGAACTGAAAGCGGGCCGCTCTGGCTGTCGAAGTTCACCACAGGGTCGTCTTGAGCCAGATCGTTGAGGATGACGAACCCTGCGGCCAGTGTTGCATGACCGCAAAGATCCACTTCCTCGACCGGTGTGAACCACCGCAAATCATAGCGATCCCCTTTGCGCACGAAAAAGGCGGTCTCTGAAAGGTTGTTCTCCTCGGCGATGGCTTGCAGGGTTTCATCGGG
>SMWH01000072.1 GCA_004357005.1 Gammaproteobacteria bacterium | reverse complement strand
TGCCTGTAAAACCGCGCCGCCTTTTCCAGCGCGTCAAACACGGGATCCAGCCGGTCCCGGGGGACGCTGCTTCCCGCTTCATGGGGTACTTCCACGCCCACACGCTTGGCCAGATCCTCCACCGCGTCGAGGAATTCCATGCGGTCATAGTTCATGAGAAACCCGATGGCGCTGCCATGGGCGCCGCAACCAAAGCAGTGATAGAACTGCTTCTGGGGGCTGACCGTAAAAGACGGGGTCTTTTCTTCGTGAAAGGGGCAGCAGGCCTGGTACTCACGACCCGCGCGCTTGAGGGGCACACGGGACTCGATGACATCCACGATATCGACGCGGGTCAACAAGTCGTCAATAAAGGAATCGGGTATCCGGCCGGCCATGGTGAATGCAGCAGCATATCGGAATCGCGCCGAGAAGGAATCGCGCCCGGAAGGGCGCTCCTGCGTATAGGAGCGGCTTTCCAGCCGCGATTCTATCCGAGGCGGGCCCGGACCCGGGCGCTGAGGTTGCCCATATCGGCACGGCCTTGGACCTTTTCCTTGAGGATACCCATGACCTTGCCCATGTCGCGCATGGTCTCGGCGCCGCTTTCGGCAACGGCGGCGTCTACCATGGCGTCGAGTTCCTCGTCGCTCAGGGCTTCGGGGAGGTATGCAGCAAGGAATACGATCTCCGCGCGCTCCTTCGTTTCCAGGTCATCACGACCGGCATCCTTGAACTGCTCGGCTGCGTCAGCACGCTGCTTGATCATCTTTTGCAGCAGGGCAGCAATAGCTGCGTCGTCCAACTGGGTCTGATCGTCGATCTCGCGCTGCTGGATCGCCGCGTTGGCGAGCCGGATAGTGCTCAAACGCAACTTGTCCCCGGCGCGCAAGGCGTCTTTCATGTCGTGTTGCAGTTGTTCTTTGAGGTTCATAACGCAAAACGCCCCCGGCAGGGGGCGCCGTGTGTGGTGTCACTGCCCGTCAGTACATGCGTTGGCGGTGCGCGTTCTCCCGCGCCAGCCGACGCAGGTGACGTTTGACCGCGGCGGCCTGCTTGCGCTTGCGTTCCTGGGTGGGCTTTTCATAATACTCACGCCGGCGCACCTCGGAGAGGATTCCGGCTTTCTCACAGGAACGTTTGAAACGCCGCAGGGCGACTTCGAACGGCTCGTTTTCTCTGACTTTGACCTGGGGCATTGAGCTCCAACTCCTTGGAAATCTTCGTTTTTCAGGGGCTTGAGCGGGCTCAGCCCCCGAGGAACGCGGCATTGTATAGGGGCGCCTGCCCAATTGCAAAAACCCCGCCGATCCGCACAATAGCCCGATGCGCCACCTGGATGATGTGTTGGGCCCTGTGTTGGGCGTGGAAACTTCCTGTGACGAGACCGGCGTAGCCGTCTATGACGGCGAAGCCGGACTGATGGGCGAGGCGTTGTATAGCCAGATCGCTTTGCACGCTGACTACGGCGGGGTAGTGCCGGAGCTGGCCTCCCGCGACCACATCCGCAAGACCCTGGGGCTCGTGAACACGGTACTGGCGGAGTCACAACTCACCCGGGACGCCATACACGGAGTGGCCTACACCGCCGGTCCGGGGCTGGTGGGCGCGCTCATGGTGGGCGCCAGCATCGCCCGGGGCCTGGCCTGGAGCCTCAAGGTGCCGGCCATTGGCGTACACCACATGGAGGCACATCTGCTCTCCGCGCTGCTGGAAAAGGACCCGCCCGATTTTCCTTTCCTGGCGCTGCTGGTGTCCGGCGGTCATACCATGCTGGTGGATGTGAAGGGCGTGGGGCAATACGAAGTGTTGGGCAATACCCTGGACGATGCGGTGGGCGAGGCCTTTGACAAGACGGCCCGCTTGCTGGGACTGCCCTATCCCGGTGGTCCGGCGCTGGCGGCGCTGGCGGAATCCGGCAGGGCCGGCCGTTTCCGCTTCCCCCGCCCCATGACCGACCGGCCCGGGCTGGATTTCAGTTTCTCAGGCCTGAAGACCTTCGCCTTTAACACCTTTGAAGCCAACAAGGACGATCCCACCGCGGCCGCGGATATTGCCCGGGCTTTCGAGGACGCGGTGGTAGACACACTGACGATCAAGTGCCGGCGAGCAGTGGAACAAACCGGTCGCGACAGCCTGGTGGTGGCCGGTGGAGTCGGGGCCAACACGCGTTTGCGCGCACAGCTCAAAAGCACATCACAGAAGGAGGGCTGGCGTGTGTTCTACCCGCGCCCGGACCTGTGCACCGACAACGGCGCCATGATCGCGTACCTGGGCTGGTTGCGCCTGTCGGGCGGCGAACGGGGCGACATGAGTATCAATGTCCGGGCTCGCTGGCCCCTGGGTGAGCTGCTACCTCCCGCACCGGCGGCAGAGTAAACTGACGCGCTCCGCGTAGCGGGATCCGCCAATGCATCGCGACCACGTTTTCATCCAGGACCTGCGCATCGATACCTGCATCGGTATCTTCGAGTGGGAACGGCGCATCAAGCAGAAAGTCAGCCTGGATCTGGAGATAGCCTGCGATGTAGCACAGGCCGCCGAAGCCGACAAGATCGATGCCACGCTCAACTACAAGGCCGTTGCCAAACGGCTGATTCAGTTTGTTTCGGAAAGCCAGTTCCAACTGGTGGAAACCCTGGCGGAGCGCTGCGCCGAGATCGTATTGAATGAGTTCGACGTGTCCTGGCTTCGATTGCGCATCAGCAAACCCGGCGCGGTACGCGGCTCAAGGGAAGTCGGCGTCGTGATCGAACGCAGCACGGAATAGTCGTGGCCCGCGTCTATCTGGGTTTGGGCAGCAACATCGATCGGGAACGCAACACCCGCTCGGCATTGGTCGAACTGCGCGAGGTTTTTGGCGAACTGACGGTGTCCACCGTGTATCAATCTCCGGCCGTCGGGTTCGACGGTGAGGACTTCTACAACCTGGCCGTCGGCCTCGATACGGATCTCGATGTCCACGAACTCATCCGCGAACTGCACGCCCTCGAAGACCGGCATGGGCGAGCGCGTGGCCGTACCCATTTTTCCGACCGCACACTGGATATCGATCTGTTGCTCTTTGACGACCTGGTCATCAAGGAACCGGGCCTGACGCTGCCACGGCCGGAAATCGAGCGCTATGCCTTCGTCCTCAAACCTCTCGCCGAAATCGCTTCCCAGGTCCGGCATCCGCTCATGGGCACGACCATCGCCCAGCTATGGAGCGCATTTCCGGAAGAGGGCGACCAACTGGTTCCGGTTGGATCGGGCAAGCGATAGACGGCTTGCATACGGGCTTACATATACAGGTGTCTGCCGCCGTCCACCCGAATGACCTCGCCGGTGGTGTAGGTGGCGTCACGGATCAGAAACAGCACCGCTTTGGCAATTTCTTCCGGCGTTCCCTGCCTGCGCAGGCTGGTGCGCCGCACGATGGCGTTCTTGACGTTTTCCGGCATGGGCACTTCCGGCCAGAGGATGGCGCCGGGTGCCACCGCGTTGACCCGGATCGCCGGACCCAGCTCCCTGGCCAGACTGCGTGTCATCATGACCAATCCCGCTTTGGCCATGCTGTAGACCGCATGGTTCCTCATGGGCTGATCTGCGTGCACATCGGTGATGTTGATGATGCAACCGTCGTGCACCACCAGCGCCGCGGCGGATGCCTGGGCCAGGAAGAACGGCGCTTTCAGATTGGTGGCAAAAAGTTCTTCCCACTGGGCTTCGGTCACCGAACCCAGGGGTGTGGGATAAAACGCGGACGCATTATTGACCACGGCATCCAGGCGTCCAAAATGTTCCACCACTTGCGTGACCAGATGCTCAGGCGCCCCGGGATCGCTCAGATCGGCTTGAAACGAACACACGCTGCCATCGCGGTTGTGATTGAGGTCATGCGCCAGGGCCTGAGCTTCGTTTTTCGAACCCCGGTAATGCACACCAACCCGCATTCCCGCTTCATGCAATGTTTGCACGATCGCCGCGCCGATGCGGCGGGCGCCGCCGGTCACCAGGACCACGCGATCATCGGTCATGCCGGCATTATCCAGTCTTTGCGGCCCCGCGGCACTACAATGGCGGCCATGTCAGGTAACGGTTCAAAACCCGGCTCGCCCCTTTCCCTGCCCGAACCTCCGGGGCCCCTGTTGGGACACAGCGAGCGAGTCCGGCAGCTGATCGCCAGTGAAATCCAGGAACACGGCCCCGTGGGATTCGATCGTTTCATGGAGTTGGCCCTGTATGCCCCGGGTCTGGGCTATTACAGCGCCGGACTCCACAAACTGGGCGAAACCGGTGATTTCATTACCGCACCAGAGCTGTCTTCCCTGTTCGCCCGTTGCCTGGCCCGCCAGTGCGCGCAGGTGCTGAGCCGCGTTGACAGGGGTGTCGTGCTGGAACTGGGCGCCGGCACCGGCGCCATGGCGCGCGATCTCCTGCATGAACTGCATGTGCTGGACACGAAGCCCGCGCACTACCTGATCCTGGAACGCAGCGCGGATCTGCGCGCCCGCCAACACGAGACCCTGGCCGCCGCGGGGCTGCTCGATCAGGTGACCTGGCTGAATGAGCCACCGCAGCAACCCTTCTCGGGAATCATTGTCGGAAACGAGATCCTGGACGCGCTGCCGGTCAAACGTTTTCGAAAAGTGGGCGATACACTTGGAGAGCTGTGTGTTGAACTGGCTAATGGCGCTTTTGCCTGGACCATTGTTGAACCCGACCGGGATCTGCGCAACGCCCTGGCCGAACTTCCACTTGGCGAAGCAGGCGACCCCTACGAGAGTGAAATCAACCTGCTCCTGTCGCCCTGGCTTGCGGGCATCGTGGAGCGCCTGGAACGCGGTGTCGTGCTGTTCATAGACTATGGCTACCCCCGCGGCGAGTACTACCACCCCCAGCGCAGCATGGGAACTCTGGTCTGCCATTATCGGCATCGTGCGCACCCGGATCCTTTTCTGTATGTGGGATTGCAGGACATCACCGCCTTCGTGGATTTCACCGCGGTGACGGAAGCAGGGCAGGACTGCGGTCTGCAGTTCGCCGGGTTCACCAACCAGGCCGGGTTTCTGATGAACTGCGGTCTCCCGGACCTGCTAAGCGGTCTGGATTCGCTGCCGGACAAGCAACGTCTGGAAACCGCCGCCCAGGTCAAACGCCTCACGTTCCCTCAACACATGGGCGAAGTATTCAAAGTGATCGCGCTGACGCGCGATTGGGACGAGGAACTGCTGGGCTTTGCCGGCACCGACGGCGCGCCAGCACTGTTCAATCGCTGCGCGTTGCTCTGAGTTCGCCGATGGCGGCGATGCGTTTTTCCCGCAAGGCTCCGGCGAATGCTTCCCCTTCGAGGCCTTCGGCCTGCAGAGGCGCGGTATCCACCTCTCCTGCAACTTGCGCGCAGTCGCGCAGGAACTGTATTTCAGGAAACTCCCGGTCCTCGTAACCGGTCCGGCCCCGGCAATCGGCTTCGCAGGCCAGCAAGAACTGTTCGTAACGATCCGGGCGCCGGAAAGCATCCAGCGCTTCCAGCGTTTTGAGGATGGTGTCGGGCCGCATCTCGAAAGCCCGGTGCACGTGCAGGTGATAGCGGCACACCAGAACCGCGAGTTCCCGGTAATCCTTCGGCACGCGATAACGCTCGCAGAAGGCTTCCACCAATGGCACGCCGCGAGCTTCATGGGCAATGTGTCTGGGCAGCTCCTTTTCCGGCGTGATGCCCTTGCCCAAATCGTGGAGCAATGCCGCGAAGCGTACCTCCCGGTCCTCGCTGAGCCGCGCCGCCTGTTGCATCACCATCATCAGATGCACACCGGTGTCGATCTCCGGGTGGTACCTGGCCACCTGCGGGATACCGAATAAGCGATCGATTTCAGGGAACAGCGCCGCCAGGGCGCCGCAATCCCGCAACACCTGCAAGAACACCTGCGGGTCCGGCTCTCCCAGGGCGCGGTCCAGTTCCTGCCATACCCGTTCCGGGACCAGCGCGTCCACTTCGCCGTTTTCCACCATCTCGCGCATCAAGCTCATGGTTTCTTCAACCACCCTGAAACCCAGGCGATAGAAACGCGCCGCAAAGCGTGCCACCCGCAGGATACGTACCGGATCTTCCACGAAAGCATCGGACACATGTCGCAACACACGCGCTTCCACATCAGCCTCGCCACCGAAGGGATCGATGAGCGCGCCCTTCTCGTCCCGCGCCATGGCATTGACGGTCAGATCACGGCGGCGAAGATCCTCTTCAAGCGTGACATCGGGATCGGCGTGCACCTCGAAACCGCTGTAACCCGGTCCGATTTTCCGTTCGGTGCGGGCCAGCGCGTGCTCCTCTCCCGTTTCCGGGTCAATGAATACCGGAAAGTCCTTGCCTACCTGTCGGAAACCCTTCTCTTCCATTTCGCGGGGCGTTGCTCCCACAACGACCCAGTCACGCTCTGCGGGCTCGCGACCCAGCAGCTCGTCTCTTACCGCACCACCGACGAGATAGGTTTTCATGAAAAATTGGTCACTACAGCCCAACGGGTGTTTTCGCCACCAAACTGTCTTGCAGATTTCTTACACTGTATTCGCGGTCCACGTTTGGGCGTTTGAACAACATGGTGCAAGAAGGAGGATGCATGGCTGAGCGGGCAAAAGGTCTCGAACCGTGGGTCGTAGCGGAACGCATCAGACAACGCATTATTCAACTCGAAAACCAACTGGGCGATCTGGAGCGACGCGACCCCAATAACGAGTCCTTGCACTCCCAGTTGGCCGATATGCTCGAGCGCCATAATCGCCGACTCCTCGAACTCGAAGCGGCCCGTTCACCAGGCTAACCCGTGTATTCCCGCCGGGAATCGTGCAGGCGGGCCTGCCGGTTCCTCGTTCCAATATAGCGCGGGACGACCGCGTCCACCGACGTCGGCCTGATCCCCAGTTCCTGAAGGCCGTTGTGGTCACAGCAACTATCCACCTGCAAACTGCGATAGTTGTCCAGGGTCATGGGCCTACCCGGCAACAGCCCGAGAAACGCCGCCTGCAAGCGTGACAGAAAAGGGCCCAGCCCGATTACCCGTCGCTTGTGCCCCGATACCCGGGCCGTGTATTGCACCAGCTGTTTCAGAGTAAAGGTATCGGGCCCGCACAACTCGAAACGTTTTCCCCAGGTGCCGTGATCGTTCAGGCTGCGGATCATCGCTTGTGCCACATCGCCCACATACACCGGCTGCATTCTGGATTTGCCGCAGGCGATGAAAAAGACCGCGGGCATGAGTTTCAGAAAGAACGCGAATTTGTTGAAGAAGCTGTCGCCGGGGCCGAAAATCACCGAGGGCCTGAAACTGGTGACATGAAAATCATCGCCGGCATGATAGTGCGCCAGATCCTCGGCCTCCGCCTTGCTAATCAGGTATTTGCTTTGCCCCTTACCCGCGTTGAGGGCGCTCATATGCAGATAACGCCCTACGCCCGCAACGTTGCAGGCTTTGACCACGTTACCTGTAATTTGCACGTGTGCGTCCCGGAAGCTCGCGCCCTGGCGCCGGTACTCATTGAGAATACCCACCAGATTGATCACCGCATCACAGCCCCGGAACCGCTCCGTGAGCTGATCCGTGTCGTAGACGTCAGTTTGCAGCACCTGTACGGTCGGGAGCACCAGCAAGCTGCGACGGCTCTCCCGCCGCCGCGTGAGGATCCGGAGCTCGTGACGGTCCCGGGCCAGGCGCGCCGCCAGATGCGAACCCACGAATCCCGCGCCGCCGACGATGGCGATTGTCAGATGTTTCATGATCCCAGGTATCCCCTGTTGCGCCCGATTATACTGACCGGACAAGGGCCTTCTCAGGGTGCTGGAAAACCTCCCCGCATATCTCGCTATCGGCACAGTGGCCGGCATTCTCGCCGGGCTGCTGGGCATTGGTGGCGGGCTGGTGATCGTCCCTTCGCTGTACTTCCTGCTGAGTCGTGACGGCGTCGCCACGGACATCGCCATGCAGGTCGCGGTAGGCACATCCCTGGCCACCATCGTGCTGACCTCCATCAGCTCGGTACTGGCACATCATCGGCGTCAGGCGGTGCTCTGGCCCCTGGTAGTGCAGCTGGCGCCGGGGATGATGGCCGGCGCCTTGCTGGGCGCCGTCATCGCTGACTGGCTGCCGAGTCAGCTTCTGGCGCAGGTATTCGCGGGTTTTGCCCTGCTGGTGGGGTTGCAAATGATGTGGGTACGGGACGTGCGGGGACACGTCCAGCTGCCCGGCCCCGGTGTCATGGCGGCCAGCGGGGGTGTAATTGGCGCCATCTCGGCGCTGGTGGGTATCGGCGGCGGCAGCATGACGGTTCCGTTCCTGACCTGGCACCGGGTACCGATTCACGAGGCCGTGGGGACGTCAGCGGGCTGCGGTCTGCCCATCGCGGTGGCCGGGACCGCTGCTTTCGTGGCGCTGGGCCAAAGCCAGACGGCGCTGCCGCCCCACAGCCTGGGTTATGTGTACCTGCCGGCCATGGCCGGGATCGTCATCGCCAGCGTCATTGCCGCCGTTGCCGGCGCCGCCCTAGCCCACCGGCTCCCGCAACCCGTGCTCAGGCGCGTCTTCGCGTTGTTTCTCGTGTTGCTGGGCATTTATATGCTGGCGCGCTGATCTGGCACCAGCCCCGGGAAACGGGTATCCTGCGCGGCTTTTCCACCCCGGGCTCCACCCGGGACCCAAGCCTGGCAACAAGCCGGGAAACAGGCCAGGAAACAGGGAAGAATCCATCATGTCTCAGCACGCCACCTCTCAATTGGTCAAACCCCACGGCGCCGATCAACTACGCCCGCTGCTGCTGGAAGGCGCCGCGCGTGATGCGGAACTCAAAAAAGCCAGTGGCCTTCCAAAGATTCCACTGTCGTCGCGGGAAGCGGGCGATCTCATCATGCTGGGCATCGGCGGGTTCACACCGCTGCAAGGATTCATGGGCGCAGCGGACTGGAAGTCCGTATGCGACCACATGCAGCTGACCGACGGTCTGTTCTGGCCCATCCCCATCACGCTGTCGTGCACGTCGGATCAAGCCGCGCAACTTACCCCGGGCGTCGAAATCGCCCTGGTGGATCCACGCAGTGACCAGATCATGGCCACCATGACCGTCACCGAAACCTACACTATCGATAAGGCGCATGAGTGCGAACAGGTGTTTCGCACAACGGACGAGGGACACCCGGGTGTGCGCATGGTAACGGACCAGGGTGACGTGAACATCGCCGGGCCCGTGCGCGTTCTGTCCGAAGGGGATTTCGCCGAGCGCTTCCCGGATATCTACATGACGCCAGCGGAAACCCGCAAGGTGTTTGAGGACAACGGCTGGAGCACGGTAGCGGCATTCCAGACCCGTAACCCCATGCACCGCTCACACGAGCACCTGGCCAAAACGGCCATCGAAGTGTGCGACGGCGTGCTCATTCACTCACTGCTGGGACAGCTCAAACCCGGGGACATTCCCGCCGATGTCCGATCCCGGGCCATCGACGAACTCATTGATAACTACTTCGTCAAAAACACCGTGGTACACGCCGGTTATCCGCTGGACATGCGTTACGCGGGCCCCCGCGAAGCGCTGCTGCACGCGCTGTTCCGCCAGAACTACGGTTGCTCACATCTGATTGTGGGCCGCGACCACGCGGGTGTGGCGGATTTCTATGGACCCTTCGATGCGCACAAGATCTTCGACGAGATCCCGGAAGACGCACTGCTGACCCAGCCGCTCAAGATGGACTGGACCTTCTGGTGCCATCGCTGTGAGGACATCGTATCGGAACGCACCTGCCCGCATGGAAATGACGAGCGTCTGTTCCTGTCCGGCAGCAAGCTGCGCAAGATGTTGTCCGAAGGCGACGAAGTGCCGCTGCAATTCAGCCGTACCGAGGTGCTGGCCGTGCTGCGTGACTATTACGCGAGCCTGGCCGACGAAGACAAGGTCGAGGTCAAGCTGCAGGGCCACTCCGCCCGCTGAACGACTACTTGCCGCGGCCCATACACCACTTGAGCCGGTCCTTTTTGTATTCCCGCAGCTGATCGCGCATCCGCTCGCCCTGCTTCGCGTTGTAGCCCGCGCGCATGCGCGCGTTGAGCGTGTCTATCCGTTCGAGTACCGTTTGACAACGCCTGGCATCCTTGTTTTCCCTGGATTTCCGGTGTCGCTTGCGAGGTTGCGGCGGCCGGTATGGGCTGGTTCTGTGTGCCGGCGGCGGCATGCGATTAAGGCGGGCCGGATCAGGCTCCACGACTTGCGCGGACTGATCGGGCGGCGGTTGATCCGAGAAATGCACCACCCCATCAGCATCGGTCCACCGGTACACCACCGGCGATTCACCGGCCACCGCCGTCATCATCACCAACGCAGCCACGGGTACTAACCACCATCGCTCACTCACTCGTTGAGTGTGCGGTGCAAATCGTTGCTCGAACACGGGTATTTGCCTACACCACCCATGTGACTACGACCCGACGAGCCTCGCCCGCTGCGTCAACGTTACCCACCCGGCAGTTCGCCGACGATGCCATGGCCCGTTGGCTGACAGCCACCAACGACACGCGGCGCGCCGGGGGAGCGTTGCAGTGCAATGTTATACTCGCCTGAGCTTTCCGCGGGGCAAGACGCATGGGTTTCACGATTCTTCTGGGCGTGTTGGCGGCAATCGCTATCTACGCCGTCATCGTTTACAACAATCTCGTGCGTTTCAAACACCATGTGTCCAAGGCGTGGTCCAACATCGATGTGTTGCTCAAGCAGCGCCACGATGAAATCGGCAAGCTGGTAGAAACCTGCAAGCAATACGCAAACTTCGAACAAAAAACTCTCCTGCAGGTGGTGGAAGCGCGGGCTGCCGTCGCCTCGGCGCGGGAAGCCGGCGATATGGGCGCGCTGGGCGCGGCGGAAGGAGCGCTCCGTCTGGGTCTGGGCAACCTGTTCGCGGTCGCCGAGGCCTACCCTGAACTGAGGACCAGCGAGACCTTCCGGCACCTGCAGGACCGCATCAGCGGACTGGAAAACACCATCGCCGACCGGCGCTCCGTTTACAACGAAGCCGTCAACATCAATAACATCAAGATCGAGCAGTTTCCTGATGTGTTCATCGCGCGTTTCTTCGCGTTTGGTCGTCGAGAACTTCTCGAGTTTGACGAAGCGGAAACTCGTGATGTCAACCTGAAGGCAATGTTCGACGACTGAGATGTCCCAGACACAGCTCGCGTCCGATTCCCCGACCACTGCGCCCCAGGCGCAACTGGAACGGCTACTACGGGCACAGCGGGTTGCTCACGCGGCCACCCCTCACGATTATGCCCGGCGTCGCCGGCACCTGGACGCGCTGGAGTCCGCCATCAAGGCGCACCGCGAAAAGTTCGCCGATGCTTTGAACGCCGATTTCGGGAACCGCTCGCGTCACGAGAGCCTGCTGACGGAAATCGTTCCCGTTCTCAACGAGATCCGCTATACCCGCAGGCATCTTCAACGTTGGATGCGTTCGCAGCGGGTCAGTGTCGGGTTGCAGTTGTTCCCGGCCCGGGGACAGATCCTGTGCCAGCCGCTGGGCGTGATCGGCATCGTCGCGCCCTGGAACTATCCGGTAAACCTCAGCTTGTGGCCGCTGGTCTCGGCGCTGGCGGCGGG
>SMWH01000071.1 GCA_004357005.1 Gammaproteobacteria bacterium | reverse complement strand
GTCACGGACATTCCACAGGAGGAAGCGCGTCCCCACAAGATCGTTCACGCGCTGATCTGCTTCGGCATAGCCCTGGGGCTCATTATTTTCAGCAAGTTCCCCCTGTCAGTAGCATTGCTCGTCGGCGCCGTGGGGATGCTTTTGCTGGGCGTGCTGAGCATGGATGAGGCGTATCAGGCGGTGAGCTGGAAAACCGTATTTCTTCTGGCCAGCCTCATGCCCCTCGGTTACGCGATGGAAATTACCGGCACGGCCGCGTGGATCGCGCAGGAGTCACTGGATGCCATGGGCGACGTTCCCGTGTGGGTTCTCCAGGTAGCACTGGCCGTGTTGACCACCTTCTTCTCCCTGGTGATGTCCAACGTGGGTGCAACGGTGCTGCTGGTGCCTCTGGCGATCAACCTTGCCATCGCTGTGGGAGCAAGTCCGGCGCTGTTTGCGTTGATCGTCGCCCTGTCCACGTCCAACGCTTTCCTCATCCCCACGCATCAAGTCAGCGCCCTGATCATGGGACCCGGTAATTACAGGGTGAGTGATTTTCTGCGCGTCGGAGGCATCATGACGGTGCTGTTTCTGATTGTAATGCTTGTCACGGTTAACGCACTTTTCTGACGCAGTGCAAAAGCCACAACGCAATCAACTTGTTAGACGCCGTTTCTTGAGTCCCCGTTAAGAGCGGGTGCGCGCGCGCTTGCGCGGTGGGCGCAGAGGTGTATAAAAGTCCTTAGGACGAAACGGCACAGGGATGAGCCAGGGGGACTTGATGCTGCTATCGCCTGTCATCGGAAGCTGGTACCAGAACGTCGCGGGAGAATCCTTCGAGGTCGTGGCGCACGACCCTGACGACTCCACGGTGGAGATCCAGTATTTCGACGGCACCGTCGAAGAACTCGACCAGGAATCCTGGGACGAGATCGTCGTTCAAACAGTTGCCGCCCCCGAAGACTGGTCGGGCTCCATGGATATCGACCGCATCGATTACGGTGTTGACCTGGAGTCCGGTGACCAACGCGCCAGCTGGACCCGTATTCTCGACAAATAACTCGGTAACGCGGGGACAGTTCCCTTATTTCTAACAGGGGACAGCACCCCTCAGGCGCCATTTGCCTCCGCGCCTGCCCGGCTATCATCCATGTTGTCGTCCAGGGGCAATATCCAGCGCCGCATGAACCACAGCATGATCACACCGGGCCAGGCGACGATGAAGGTAAACAGATAAAAAGGCGTCCAGCCCATGGAGTCCACCATGACCCCCGCCGCCGGCCCCACATAAACGCGACCGATGACTGCCAGCGCCGATAACAGCGCGAATTGCGTGGCGGTATAACGATGATCACAAAGCGCCATGAGAAAGGCCACGAACGCGGCCGTTCCCATTCCTCCCGCGAGGTTCTCCAATCCGATCACGGTGACGAGGATCCAGTAACTCTTGTCCATGGTGGACATGATCATGAAACCGAGGTTGGTCACCGCCTGGAGCACCCCGAACCAGAACAACGACCAGAACAATCCAACCCGCGCAATCACCACGCCACCGGCAAAGACGCCAACAATAGTGGCCACAAGGCCCATCATCTTGTTGACGACCGCCACATCGGTGAGCGTGAAGTCCATCCCTCGCAGGAGAAACGGAGTCGTCAGACTCAGCGCAAAAGCGTCCCCCAATTTGTAAAGAACAATGAGAATCAGAAAGGCTATGCCTACGCGGATTCCGTTACGCGTCAGGAATTCGAAAAAGGGTTCTACAACCGCCTTCAACAAACTGGCTGGCGGTTTCTGCTCCACAGGGTCAGGAGCCACGAAAGTCGTGAAGACGCCGATCAGCATCAGCGCGGCCATGAGGAAATACGTGGTTTGCCACCCAGCGCGTTGTGCAATCGCCAACGCCATGGCGCCGGAAACGATCATGGCCAGCCGGTACCCGCCGACTCCCAGGGCGGCGCCGAGGCCACGCTCCGCCGGTTTCAGCACATCGGTACGGTAAGCGTCGACGGCGATGTCCTGGGTCGCCGAAAAAAACGCCACCATCACCGCCACCAGCGCTATTGGCATCAGCTTCTCACCCGGATCCAGCAGGCCCATGGCAGCGATGCCAAAGATCAGAGCGACCTGGGCGATCAGCATCCAGCCCCGTCGGCGACCGAGAAATGGCGGCACATAACGATCAAGGAGCGGCGCCCACAGGAACTTGAACACATAAGCCTGACCCACCAGGGTGAGAAAACCGATGCTCACGATATCCACGCCGGCAACGGTGGCCCAGGCCTGAAGCGTCCCGGTAGTCAGGGCAAGCGGGAGCCCCGATGCGAACCCGAGCAGCGCCACGACGGCCAGCCGCCGGTTGCTCAGGATGTCGCGCCAGGTGAGTTTCTCCGGACTCATGTCAGTTCCACGTCATAGTCAATGATCAGCGGCGCATGATCCGAGAACCGCTTGCGCCTGAATATGGTTGCCTTGTTCACCATTTCCTTCAAACTGGGGCTAACGATCTGGTAATCGATGCGCCACCCTACATTCTTTTCCCAGGCCCGTCCCCGGTTGGACCACCAGGTGTACTGGTCCGGCTCCTGGTTGACCACGCGGAAGGCATCCACGAAGCCCACCCGGTCGAACAACTGGTCGAGCCACGCCCGTTCCTCCGGGAGGAATCCCGAATGATTCTGGTTGGCCTGCCAGTTCTTCAGATCAATGGCTTTGTGGGCGATGTTCCAGTCACCGCAAATCACGAACTCGCGGTCCTGGCGCCGCAATGCCCTCAGGTGAGACATGAACCTGTCCAGAAACCTGAACTTGGCAGCCTGTCGCATCTCGCCCGATGACCCGGACGGCATGTACAACGACACGACGCTGAGCTTTCCGAAGTCTGCTTGCAGATAGCGCCCTTCGCGATCGGATTCGTCCCACCCGAAGCCCCGGATGAGCCGGTCCGGCTCCCGCCGGGAGAAAAGTGCGACACCGCTATAACCGGGTCGCTGAGCCGGTTCGTAAAAACAACTGAAACTGGGCGGATGGAATGGCGGGCCGTCGATCTGATGTTCTTGCGCGCGGGTTTCCTGCAGACACACAACATCGGCACGCTGGGCGACGAGCCAGCGAAACAGCCCTTTTCGCGCCGCAGCACGAATCCCATTAACGTTAAGCGTAATGATCCGCATGGTCCGGCAGTGGCGTATCATACGCGGCCATGAGCAATTTCCGCACCGAGTTTCTGAAATACGCTCTTGCGTGCGGCGTTCTGGAGTTCGGCGAGTTCACGCTCAAGTCGGGAAGAGTCAGCCCCTATTTCTTCAACACCGGCCTGTTCGATACCGGGAAACGGCTGCGGATCCTGGGCGAGTACTACGCCCGGGCGATCGTTAAGGCCGGTCTCGAGTTCGACATGCTGTTCGGGCCGGCTTACAAGGGCATACCGCTGGTATCTGCGATTGCCATCGCCTTTTCAGCCGCACACGACCGGGACGTTGCCTGGGCGTTTGACCGCAAAGAGGCCAAGAGTTACGGCGAGGGCGGCATCTTCGTGGGCGCGCCGTTAAAAGGCCGGGTATTGATCGTGGACGACGTAATCTCCGCGGGCACCTCCGCGCGCCGCGCCCGGGACCTTATCCTCCATGAAAACGCGGAGATCGCGGGCATGGCAATCGCCCTGGACCGACAGGAGCGTGGACAGGGCGAGGTGAGCGCAGTAGCAGAGGTTCAGGACCTGCTGGGCGCGCCGGTAATCAGCATCTCGGACCTGGACCACCTGCTGGTCTTTGTGGCCGAACACCCGGATCTGGCGGAACACCTGCCCCAGGTGGAGCGGTACAGGGCACAGTACGGCGCCTGAAAAAAAGATAGTATTGGGCAAATGATCACTGACTGGCAGGGCTGACACCATGAGCATCAGACTCGCACTGTTGTGCGCCGCGCTGGTCCTCGCGTTCACACAGGTCTCTGCAGAAGGCCAGAAACTTTACAAATGGGTGGACGAAGACGGGAATGTCCACTACAGCGATACGCTCCCACCACATCTGGTGACGCAGGAACACAAGATCCTGAACGAGCGCGGTATCACCGTCGATACCATCGGCCGCGCCAAAACCGCCGAAGAATTCGCCGCTGAACGGGAAGCTGTACGCCAGCTCGAACAGCAAGTCCGTGATGAAGAACTCGTCAAAGCCGACAAGGCGCGTCGGGACCGGATACTCCTGAGTATTTACGCCAACGAGGAAGACCTCTTCCGGTCCAAGGATCACAAACTGTCTGCCATCGACAGCACCATCGATGTCACCCGATCAAATATCAGAACTCAGGAAGTAAGTCTCGAAAACTTCATGAAGGAAGCGGCGAATATCGAACGCCGCGGCGAAGTCGTCAGCCCGCGTATAGAGCTGGCGATAGAAAATCTGCGAACACAGATCACCGAAAACCAGGCGTTCATCGATCGCAAAGGAGACGAGAAAGACGACATTTCAGCCAACTACGAGATGGATCTCGAGAGATTCCGCCAACTCACCTCCGAGCGGGGACAGCGGGCCCTTAACTGACTGGGAGGAATCGCGGCTGGAAAGCCGCTCCTACACGTAGGAGCGCCATTCGTGGCGCGATTGGAAAGGATAAGGAGTCGCGGCTGGAAAGCCGCTCCTTGTATGTTGGCAGTCTCCTCTGATTAGCTATCAGGGTAGACGGGCAGCGTGAAGAGACTGAGCCGCTCCTACACAGGAAAGCCCCTCAGAAGGGCAATTTCAGATCCGGATCGAGTGACAGCAACTGTTCCCTGAAAGTTTCCTGGATTCGAGCCAGCACCTTGGGATTGTCCGCGTCGAATCGCAATACCAGACACGGCGTGGTATTTGAACACCGCACCAGGCCCCATCCGTCACGCCAATCGGCGCGTATTCCGTCAATGGTCGTGACGCTGGCGTCTTCAAATGACGCCAGGTGGCGGAACTTGTCCATGAACTCGTACTGACTCCCCTCGGCCATGTGGATCTTGAGTTCAGGCGTACTGACCCCTTCCGGCAGTTCGTCGAATACTTCATCGGTGGTGCGCGAGTCCGCGGCGAGTATCTCCAGCACCCGCGCCCCCGCATACACCGCGTCGTCGAATCCGTACCAACGCTCGGCAAAGAAGATATGACCGCTCATTTCTCCAGCCAGTGGCGCCTTGAGTTCCTTCATCTTTCGCTTGATGAGCGAATGCCCGGTGCGCCACATCACGGGCTCACCGCCGTTTTCCAGGATCACGTCCGCCAGGTAGCGCGAACACTTCACATCGAAAATAATCGGCTGTCCGGGGTTGCGGGTCAGTACGTCCCGGGCCAGGAGCATCATGATCCGGTCCGGATAGATGACCTTGCCGCTGGGCGTCACCAGTCCCAGGCGATCCGCGTCACCGTCGAACGCCAGCCCGAGATCGGCACCGGCCCTGCCCACCGTCATCATCAAATCGCGGAGGTTATCGAGGACGCTGGGATCCGGATGGTGGTTCGGAAACGTGCCATCCACTTCGCAATAAAGGGGAATGACCTGGCAACCGATAGCTTCAAAAATCTGCGGGGCGACCAGCCCTCCGACGCCGTTGCCGCAGTCCACAACCACTTTCAGCGGGCGGTCCAGGTTGATGTTTCCCACCACGCGGTCCACGTAGTCCTTGCCAATATCCCTTTCCCTGTAGCGTCCATTGCCTTTGGCAAAACGGCTTTCCAGGATCCGCGTATGAAGCGAACGTATCGCGGCGTCGGACAGGGTTTCACCATCCAACATGATCTTGAAACCGTTGTATTCGGAAGGGTTATGGCTGCCTGTCACCATGACACCAGACGAAGTAGAGAGGTGATGGGTTGCGTAGTAAAGCATCGGCGAGGTCACCATGCCGATGTCAATAATGTTGCAACCGGTTGATGTCAGACCCTCAACCAGGGCCGCGCACAATTCCGGCCCGGACTCGCGACCATCCCTCCCAACGATGATGTCGCTGAGCCCACGTTCACGGGCTTCGCTGCCAATAGCGCGGCCGATAACCTCGACGGTTTCCGGAGTCAGACCGTCCCCAACGATGCCCCGAATATCGTAGGCACGAAAGATGCTGGCCGGGACATCCACCGTCGGCGCTTCCTCCACATCCGCGGCAATCGTCCCCGACACAGCGGGTTCTTCTTCGAGGGTTTCCGGCGGCATCCACACGGGCGCTGGAATGGACCTGGCTGCCGCCATGCGGGTCGCTCGTCTCCATTGAATCATCAACAACATGACCAGCAGCAGGCTCGACACAAACCCCGTGCTCAATGCAAGCGTGTTGCGTGTCCCCAGCAACCCGACCCGGACCGGGGCCATATAAGCCACGTGAAAACGCGAACCCGGGATGTCGAATATGCCCTGCGGATCGAACAGGCTGCCCCGGATCTCCCCGCGCGATGCCATCAGTAAACCGTGCGGCCTCGAGGTACCCTGCCGGAGTTCAAAATAGCCACCCTCCGTAGCGGCCTGCTGAAATACGTCGATTACTGTTTCCACCGGCAGGCTCACCAGCAAGAAACCCAGCACCACGGAACCGTCCTCGACGTCCACGCGACGCACCAGATCGATGTGCTGGCCCTCGTGACCGAACAGATGGGCTTCCATCTCCGGGGCGGCGCCTGCACGTTTCGCGTTCTTGAGGACATCGAGCGTGGCAAAACCAGGCTGTGGAAACGGCCCCGGCCGTAACCGTTCCACGTCTGCGTCAAGGAGCATGACGCGCAAAGCCGTGGGAAACAGACCGGCAATCCTCGCTTGCTCGACCGCGATCATGTCCACATCCCCGCTGGCCAGCACACGACGTACGGCGGGGTTGGAGGATTCCGCGTCGAGACGACCGGCAAACACTGCGAGTCTGTCTTCGACTGCCCGACTCGCCGCCCGGGCTGCCTGGCCGACGTAGTAGTCATCGATGCGTTCCCAACCCCCGAAAACGAGTTCGCGTCCGAAGACGATGGCGCCCAGAATCCCCAATGCCAGGCCCATGCGCAGCACCATACGCTGGGAGCGCGGATTAACCTCCTTCGGGATGTGCATTCTGGGACGACGGAACAACACGGCTATCAACGGCGACCCGAGTGGCCGAACCCTCCCTCTCCGCGAACGGATTCCTCGAAAGCTGTCACCACCTCAAAGCTCGCTCTGGCGACCGGGACGAACACGATCTGCGCGATGCGCTCGCCGATCTCGACAGTGAAGGGTTCGCGACCGCGGTTCCAGCAGGAAACAAGGAGCTGGCCCTGATAATCAGAGTCGATGAGACCCACCAGATTGCCCAGCACGATCCCGTGTTTGTGACCCAACCCTGACCGCGGAAGGATCATGGCGCATAACTGCGGATCGCCCATGTGAATGGCGATCCCGGTACCAATGAGCCGGGTTTCTCCCGGCTGGATAACAAACGATTCGTCGAGACAGGCGTGCAGGTCCATGGCGGCGGACCCGTCCGTGGCATATTTCGGCATCGGGATCTGTTTGCCGATGCGGCCGTCGAGAATTCTGACTTGAATTTTCCGGAGCATCGTCCTCAACTCCCGCCTGCATGATGAGAAAAAGCCGTCCAGCCATCGACTCCCCAAGCAGCCAATGGGGATCGCCAAAACGTGAAACCGAAAACAACGGAATATCAGCTTACAGCGCGCGGGCGCACCGGGTGTTGGCCCCGGTACTGCCGGGCGATCAACTCCACCAACTGTTTTGCCAGGATCGTCTTGGGTCCCCGCTCCAGGCTCAACTGCCCCCCTGGCCAGAATACTTCCAGGGCATTCTCGCTGGCATCAAATCCTACTGCATCCTGCAGGCCCCCGCGGGCCACGAGATTGGCCGCGATCATATCCAGGCGCTTGCGCTGGAGCTTGTCCAGCGCGTTCGCCTCCAGATCGTGGGTCTCCGCCGCGAATCCCACGGTAAACGGCCCGTTCGGCCGGGAAGCCACATCCCTGAGAATGTCCGGGTTGCGCTCCAGGGACACGTCCAGCCGCGCCTCGTCTTTCTTGATCTTGCGGGGCTTGGGGCGCACTGGCCGGTAATCCGCCACGGCGGCCACGCCGATGAAGATGTCCACGTCGGCGATCCGGGCCATCACGGCGTCATGCATCTCCACCGCGGATTCGACGCTTTCATATTCGACGCCCTCGGGTACCGCGAGCCGCACCGGACCACTGACGAGCAAGACATCTGCGCCCGCCGTTCTGGCCGCCGCGGCCATCGCGTAGCCCATCTGGCCCGAACTGCGATTGCTGATGAACCGCACCGGGTCCAGATGCTCCCGGGTCGGGCCCGCGGTAATCATTACCGTGACGCCATCGAGCACCCGGGGACCGAACCCGCGGCTGACTTCCTCCACCAGCTCCAGAGGTTCGAGCATCCTGCCGTAACCCGTCTCAGCGCAGGCCTGATCGCCCACCCCGGGACCCAGCATGCGCACGCCCCGCCGAACCAACAGAGCAACGTTGTCTTGTGTTGCCCTGTTTTCCCACATGACCGAATTCATCGCCGGCGCCACCAGGAGGGGGGCGCGGGTCGCCAGACACAGGGTGCTCAGAAGATCATCGGCACGTCCCTGGGCCAGCTTCGCCAGGAAATCCGCCGTCGCCGGCGCCACCAGCACCACATCCGCCCAGCGCGCCAGCTCGATATGACCCATGGCGGCTTCGGCCTGCTCATCGAGCAGACTGGTGTGCACCGGGTTCCCCGACACGGCCTGAAAGGTGAGCGGTGTGACGAACTCGCAAGCCGCAGGCGTCATCACCACGCGCACCTCGGCGCCGGCGTCCCGGAGACGACGCACCAGGTCCGCGCTCTTGTAGGCGGCGATGCCGCCGGTGACGCCCAGCACTACGTTGCGGTTTTGCAGGCTTTGGCTCATAGGGGGCTGAATCTTATCGGATTTCCGGGCGCTGTGGGCCGGTGCAACCCGACACGCTTTCGCGCGCCCGCTGACTGCCCGGAAGCTCCCCTTCCAAACGAACGGGACTGATTCCTACGCCGTTTCCGGAGCTTGCCCATGGTTCGACCCCGCCCGGGAGCCCAGAATTCCGCTCGTGAGCATCCGCGACTGGCCAGCCGACGAACAACCCCGCGCGAAGCTGCTCGAGTACGGGGCCGGGGCCCTGAGTACCGCGGAACTCCTGTCGGTGCTGCTGAGAACCGGGGTTCGCGGTGGCTCGGCGGTGGATCTGGCCCGCGACGCCCTGGTCCGCTTCGACGGGCTGCGCGGGCTGCTGGAGGCGGAACTGCCCCGATTCTGCGAAACCCGGGGCCTGGGAGAGATCCGTTACGTGGAGCTGCAAGCCGCCCTGGAGGTGGGCAGACGCTACCTGGCCGAAGGACTGAAGCGCGGCGATGCCCTGAAAAACCCCAAGGATACGCGGCGCTACCTGCAGGCCTGTCTGCGCGGGCACCAGCGGGAGGTATTCGCCGCCCTGTTCCTGGACAACCGGCACCGGGTGATCGGTTTCGAAGAGCTGTT
>SMWH01000070.1 GCA_004357005.1 Gammaproteobacteria bacterium | reverse complement strand
TGTTGATCGCCAGTCACCCGGAGACTGATCCCGACACGGGTGTGAGCGAGGAAGCCAGACGCGTGCTGGGGGTCCTGACCGCGGAGTTGCCCCCCAGCCAGGCCGCGAAGCTGGCCGCCGCCATCACCGGCGCGAAGCGCAAGCAACTCTACGAGCTCATCGCCGAACCTGTGGAGAAATTCGATAAAAACCAGTAACTTGCCGTCATACGGCGTCGCTGCTGCTTGAATTCGGCTGGCCGGGGCCTAAACTGGTCCTCTAGGGAGTCGGCCGGACGGTCGCTGCGGACCCCGAGTCATTCGTGGTCGCAGAGGAAAGTCCGGGCTCCGACGGGCAGGGTGCCAGGTAACGCCTGGGGGGCGCGAGCCCACGGAAAGTGCCACAGAGAACAGACCGCCTAAGTCCCGGCAACGGGACCGGCAAGGGTGAAACGGTGCGGTAAGAGCGCACCGCGCCGATGGCAACATCGGTGGCAGGGCAAACCCCACCCGGAGCAAGACCAAATAGGGGAGCATTGGCGTGGCCCGCGCTGCTCCCGGGTAGGTCGCTTGAGGTGCACGGTGACGTGCATCCCAGATGAATGGTCGTCCACGACAGAACCCGGCTTACAGGCCGACTCCCTTTTTTCTCTTCGCGGCTGGAAAGCCGCATCTACCAAGCCGCACCTCATCGCCCGAATCCTGATCGCTGCCCCGACACCGGGTCCAGCGCTTTGTTAGACTCCGCGCCGGAATAACAAGACGAGCGGGGATTCTCATGCTCCGAAAAGCGCTTTTTGTATTGGCTACTTTGACTCTCGCCGGCACCGGCCTGGCGGGGGACCTGATCGACAACGGTTCCTTCGAAAACGGTCTGAGCGAGTGGAGCCAGGCCAGCACCGCTGAGCCGGGGGCCAGCTTCGAATCCGTCCCCAACGGCGCCAGCCATTCCATCGGTCCGGTCTGTGTGGCGCCGCCGGGGTTCCCGGGCAGCGGTGATTTCTGGGCCGTGTCCTGCCAGGGGGGCGAGAGCATCCACGCCCTGTACCAGGATTTCTCGGTACCCGCCGGGGGCGGGTTTTTTCAGATGGTGGCCGGTGTGGACATGTGCTCGGTCCCGGGCGGCGCCTGCACCGGCGGCACCAAGGCGTGGGCTAACGGCGAAACTGCCGCTGGCGCGGCCAGCGCGACCGGCAGCCTTTGGGTGGACAAGGGCGGCTTTCCGGATTGCCTGCCCCTGGGGAAGGGCGCGGTACCCAAGGGTATACCGGGTGATGATGACGACGATGATGATTGCGTTTACATCGATTTCACCGACCCTGCAGCGGACGTGCTCGATGAGAGCGCATTCCTGCAACGGCTGGGGGCTGCCGTGAACATTGACGCACCCCCGGCCCTGGGCCCGGTGTTCGATCTGGGCGCCTATGCGGGCCAGACCATCCGGCTCCGCATCTGGGTGCAGGCCGCGAACGCCCCGGTGGCGGCGCAGGCGGACACCGTGGATGCCCAGGGCCGCTATACGATTCCTGCCCTGCAACCGCTGGGTCTGGCGCTGTTGGCGCTGGTGCTGGGCGGGGTGGGTATCGCAGCCCGCCGCCGCTGGCGCAAGGGCTGATCCAGGTTCATGCTGATTTGCTGCAGCGCAGCACGTATTCGTGCTGCGCTGCAGCGTTTCGGGCATGCGAAACTCACGGAAGCCCCTGATCTGACGTAGTTTTTTCCTTGACATGCCGGATTTGGCCGCCCATAGTTGCCGTCGAGTGGGAATTTGTGGGTATTTGTGGGATTGCGGGGGCCAACCGTGTTTCACGGCGAAACATCGATCAATCTGGATGCAAAGGGGCGGCTCGCCATCCCCACGCGTTACCGTGACGCCATCAGCGAGTCCTCCAGCGACCAGCTGATTCTCACCATCAACCCTTTCGATACGAACCACAACCTGTGGTTGTACCCCCTGCCCGAATGGGAGCGGGTGCAACGTCAGGTCATGGCGCTTTCCACCAGTAATGAGACGCACCGCTGGGTGCAGCGCTTCCTGGTGGGCAGCGCGGCGCGTTGCGATCTGGACAGCGCCGGGCGGATTCTGATCCCCGGACCCCAGCGGGAGTTCGCCGGATTGAGCAAGAAGATCGCGCTGCTGGGGCTGGGGCACCGCTTCGAGCTCTGGGATGACGCCACCTGGAATGCCCTGCGTAACCAGCAACTGGAGGGTGGCCTGGAATCCGGCGGTCAGGCTTCCATGGAACTGGACGGCTTGTCGCTGTGATGGCCAGTACCCATGTCGCGACTCATCAACCAACCCTTCTGGAGGCGATGAACAGCCCCGCGCATCAACCGGTCCTGCTCGGTGAGGCGCTGACGGCCCTGAACATCGAGCCCGGCGGCATTTACCTCGATGCGACTTTTGGCCGGGGCGGTCATACGGAGGAGATCCTGGCGCGGCTCGGTGACCGTGGGCATTTGTATGCCCTGGACCGTGACCCGGATGCGGTGTCCTTCGCTGAACAAAGGTTTGGCGACGATCCGCGTTTCAACATCGCCCATGCTTCCTTCGCTCAACTCGATTTGCTCGCCCGCGAATGGCGACTCACGGGCGCCTGTAACGGGATCCTGATGGATCTCGGTGTTTCCTCACCGCAGTTGGACGATCCGGCTCGCGGGTTCAGCTTTCAGTCCGACGGCCCCCTGGACATGCGCATGAACCCGCGGGCTGGAGAGTCCGCTGCGGCCTGGATTGCACGCGCCGACATGGACGAGATCGCGCGCGTATTAAAGGAGTACGGCGAAGAACGCCACGCCCGGCGCATCGCCCGCGCCATCGTCAACGAACGGGAACTGCACGCAATAGAAACCACGGCGCAACTGGCAGAAATCGTGGCTGGTGTTCCCGGCGCCGGTGACAAGCACAAACACGCGGCCACGCGAACGTTTCAGGGGATTCGCATTCATATCAATCACGAGCTGGATGAATTGCGAACCGCTCTGTCACAGGCAATCGATATGCTCGCCACGGGTGGGCGCCTCGTGGTGATCAGTTTTCATTCGCTGGAAGACCGCATCGTGAAGCGTTTCCTGCGCACCGAAAGCCAGTCACGCATGGACCCGGACATGCCGCTGGCGGAACCGGTGGGCATACCGCGTCTCAAGGTGCTGGGCAAGGCTCGTCATCCTGGCGCGGTGGAGATCGCGGGCAATCCGCGGGCGCGGAGCGCCGTCATGCGGGTGGCTGAGCGTCTCCCGGAGAACGGCTCGTGAGTCATTGGACGCTCATCAATGCCCTGTTGCTGGCGGCGACGGTCGCCACGGGCATCGCCACGGTCCATGCCCGGCAGCAAAGCCGCAACCTCTACAACGAGTTGCAGCGGCTGGGGGCGGATCGGGACCGGCTCAACGTGACCTGGGGCCAGCTGCAGCTGGAGCAGGCGGCCTGGAGTGGACCTGGACGGGTCGAGCGCATTGCCCGGGAGCAACTGGGAATGGCGCAACCCGCAAGTGAAGACATCGTATTAATCAGTCCGTGAAGCGCAAAGCCAAGGACAATCCTCAGTACACGGGTCGCCGCTGGCTGACCATGGGGATACTGCTCACCGGGGCGCTCACGCTGGTCGCCCGGGCGGTCGATCTCCAGATCCTGGACGCCAGGTTTCTGCAGACCCAGGGCGATGCCCGCCACCTGAGAGAGATCCCCATCCCGGCTTTCCGGGGGACCCTGACGGACCGCAACGGCGAGCCCCTCGCGGCGAGTACGCCGGTGGACAGCGCCTGGGCGCATCCAGCGGTGTTATTGGCGCAAGACCGGGAACGTCTCGTATCGGTGGCTTTCGTGCTGGGGCTGGATGCGGAGCAGTTGCGCGCCGAGCTGATCGAACGTTCCGGGCGGGAGTTCTACTTTCTGCAACGGCACCTGTCGCCGGAAAAGGCCAACCAGTTGCGTGAACTGCAGGTTCCCGGCGTTTACCTGCAACGGGAGTATCAGCGTTTCTATCCTGCGGGTGAGGTCACGGCGCACCTGGTGGGGTTTACAGACGTGGATGACCGCGGTCAGGAAGGTCAGGAACTGGCTTTTGATGCATGGCTGGCTGGTGAGCCGGGCGCGCGCAGGGTCATCAAGGACCGGCTCGGCCGCGCCGTGGAGCACGTGGAACGCCTGCGTGATCCCAAACCGGGTCAGACCGTGGCGCTGAGCATTGATCTTCGCCTCCAGTACATCGCCTACCGCCAGTTGATGGCGGCAGTGATCAAGCACCGGGCCGTCGCGGGCTCGGCGGTGGTGCTGGATATTCCCACCGGTGAAGTGCTGGCGCTGGTCAACCAACCTTCCTTTAATCCGAACCGTTTGCCGAGAAAGCGCGATGCCAGTTATCGCAACCGGGCACTGACCGATGTGTTCGAGCCGGGTTCTGTTTTCAAGCCCTTCACCTTGATCGCCGCTTTCGAAAGCGGAGAGTTCACGCCCGAATCGCCGGTGGATACGACGCCGGGGACGCTCACCATCGGTGGCTACACGATCCGGGATTTTCGCAACTATGGACTCATCGATGCCGCTACCGTGTTGACCAAGTCGAGCAACGTCGGTATCGGCAAGATCGCCATGCAGCTGCCGGCGGAACATGTGTGGGACGTGTACCAGCGTTTCGGTTTCGGCGCGGTTACCGGCACGGGTTTCCCCGGCGAGGCGGCTGGTGTGTTGCCGCACTATCGCGACTGGCGCATGGTGGATCATGTCAGTCTCTCGCGTGGTTACGGAGTGTCAGTGACCACGATGCAACTGGCCCAGTCTTTTGCTGCGTTGGCCAACGGCGGGCGCATCCGGGCGCCATCTTTCCTGCGTGATTTTTCTCACCCGGCCCACGCGGTCGTGGATCCCGCGTTGGCGAACCTGCTCGTCGGTCTCATGGAACGGGTGGTGACGGAAGGGACGGGAAGCGCTGCGGTCATCGATCATTTTCGTGTGGCCGGCAAGACCGGCACCGCGCGCAAATCTGGTGATGGCGGTTATACCGAGGACGGCTATATCGCCACCTTTGTGGGTTTCGCGCCCGCCAGCAATCCCCGCATCGTCTGCGCAGTGACCATCGATGATCCGCGTGGTGATGCTTATTACGGCGGCGCCGTCGCAGCGCCGGTTTTCGGCGAGATCATGTCGGCGGCCCTGCGCTTGCTGAACGTGGCGCCGGACGCGGTCCGGCCCGGCGGTCCGATGACGGCCCGGCGGGACGCGCCGGCCAACGAGGATCCAGCGTAATGGTATCCGCCACCAGCGCGCAGACCCGGAGCCTGTCGGAGTTGCTGGCGGGTCTTGCCGATGTGGGCGACCTCGAAGACGCCACCGTGAGCGGCCTCAAGCTGGACAGCCGCCGGATCGCGCGCGGCGACCTGTTTCTGGCCCTGTCAGGTCAGCGCTGTCACGGGCTGGATTACCTGCCTGACGTGGTTCGTGCCGGCGCGGCCGCGGTTGCCTGGGAAAGCGCCCGCAGCGGGCGCCCGGCACCCCGCGTGGACGTGCCGGGCGATACGCGCGGTGATGTTGGGGCCGATATCCTCAGCATCGAGGTGGATCGACTGTACCAACGTGCGGGTCCCATTGCCGGGCGTTTCTTTGGTCATCCCTCCGAGGCGTTGCGGGTGACGGGCGTTACCGGGACCAACGGCAAAACCTCGGTGACTCAATATATCGCCCAGGCAGTATCGGACGCGACACACCATTGCGGCGTGATAGGGACTCTGGGTTACGGTCTGTTTGGCGAATTGGAAAGTGGCGCGCGAACGACGCCGGACGCCGTTGACATGCATCGACTGCTCGCGGAGTTTGTGGAGGCTGGGTGTGAACTGGCTGCGGTAGAAGTTTCTTCTCACGCGCTGGACCAGGGCCGGGTCGAAGGTATCGCTTTCGACATTGCGGTGTTTACAAATCTCACTCACGAACACCTGGATTATCACGGCGACATGGCCGCATACGGTGCCAGCAAGCGCCGTTTGTTCGAGTGGCCGGGATTGTCCACCGCGGTGGTCAACCTCGATGACGAATTCGGCCGTGAGCTCGCCGCCGGGATCGACACGGGCGTGTGCCGCATCACCTATTCCTTGCACCGCCAGGACGCGGATATTCATTGCCAGGATCTGGAAGTCAACGCGGACGGATCAAGCATGGTAGTGAACACGCCATGGGGAAGCAGCAGGATCGAGAGTTCGCTGCTCGGCAGTTTCAATGTCAGCAATCTGCTCGCCGTCATCGGCGTGCTGGGCGCGTTGGATATGGGCATCGATGACATTGCTGCACGCGTGAATCGTATTCAAACAGTCGCGGGACGCATGGAACGCTTTGGCGGTGGCGACCGGCCCCGGCTCGTGGTGGATTACGCCCACACGCCGGAAGCGTTGCGCGAAGTGCTCGGCGCGCTGCAACTGCATTGCGGTGGCGACTTGTGGGTGGTGTTCGGTTGTGGTGGTGAGCGGGACCGGGAGAAGCGCGCGTTGATGGGCGGCATTGCCGAAGCCCTGGCTGATCACGTCGTGCTCACCGATGACAACCCCCGGGGCGAAGACCCGGAACGCATCCTTGAAGACATTCTCGTCGGCGTATCCCGCCGGGACGCAGTCGACGTCATTCGCGACCGTCGCGGGGCCATCACGCATGCAGTCAACAGGGCGTGTGTGGGCGACGTCATCCTCGTGGCAGGAAAGGGGCATGAGGATTATCAGGACACCCGGGATGGGCGCGCCGCCTACAGCGACCGGGAGACAGCCGCCGTGTTGGTCGGGAAGCCGGGGGAGGGGCCGTGATTGATATGAACCTCGTCGAAACAGCCGGACTGATCGATGGACGCGTGCGTGATGGCGACCAGCGTTTTTACGGCGCCAGCATCGACAGCCGGACCGTCGCCGAGGGTGAACTGTTTGTGGCCATCCGCGGTGAGCGTTTTGATGGGCACGATTTTGTGGCCGCTGCCGCCGAGCGTGGCGCCGCGGCCGCGCTGGTGGAGCAACCGGTCACGGGATTGCCCAGCGTCGAGGTGGCTGACACCAGGGCGGCGTTGGGACAGTTGGGTCACCGCTGGCGGGCCCGCATGAGCGCCACGGTGGTCGGTATCACGGGCAGCAACGGCAAAACCACGGTCAAAGAGATGATTGCCGCCATATTGACTCGTCGCGGTCAGACGCTCGCCACCCGGGGCAACTACAACAACGACCTCGGAGTGCCCCTGACCCTTGTCCGGCTGGGCACTGAAGACAGATTCGCGGTGATCGAGATGGGCGCAAACCGTCCCGGTGAAATTGCGCGCCTGGCGGAACTGGCGGAACCCGTGGTCGCCGTCGTCACTAATGCGGCGGCCGCACACCTGGAAGGGTTCGGGACGCTGGAGGGCGTTGCCCGCGCCAAAGGTGAACTGTTTGCCACGCTACCGGGAGACGGCGTTGCCGTGATCAATGCGGACGACAATTTCGCGCCCCTGTGGCGGGAACTGGCGGGTGACCGCCGAGTCATCAGTTTCGGCCTGACTGGCGATGCTGATGTGCGCGCGAGTGGGCTGGACGACACGTCGTTTACTTTGCACACACGGGGCGAAGAGGCGCGCGTCACTCTGCGATTGCCAGGCGTGCACAACGTTTCCAACGCGCTGGCGGCGGCCGCTTGCGCCGCGGCGCTGGAATCGGGGATTGATGACGTGGTTGCCGGGCTTGCACAGGTCGAGATTCCCGCGGGACGCATGCAACGCAGGACGGCTGACTCCGGGGCGCTGTTGCTGGATGACAGCTACAACGCCAACCCCGCTTCTCTGGCGGCGGGGCTCGAAGTGTTGATTGAACTGCCCGGCGAACACTGGCTGGTGCTGGGCGACATGGGAGAACTGGGTCCGGACAGCGGCTCACTTCATCGGGAGGCTGGAACGATGGTCACTACAGCGGGCGTCAATCGTCTTTACACGCTTGGCCCCCTCGCCGCGCTCGCGGCGGCGTGTTTCGACGGGGACGCCCGCTGTTTCTATGATCGGGATGAGTTGATCTCCGGGCTCAAGCGGGATCTGCACGAAGGTGTGGCGTGTCTGATCAAGGGTTCACGTGCCATGGGGATGGAACACGTGGTGAATTCGCTGGTGGGTGCGAAAGGCAGCTAAAGATGCTTCTTTTTCTTACCGATTATCTCCAGCAGTTTGAAAGCGGTTTCAACGTATTTCAATACATTACTTTTCGCGCGATCCTCGGTGCGTTGACGGCGCTGGGCGTGTCCTTCCTGGTCGGCCCCGTGATGATCCGCCGCCTGTCGGCGTACAACCTCGGGCAGCCAGCGGGCAGCCGTACCCCTGAATCACACCTGTTGAAAGCCGGAACGCCGACCATGGGCGGCGCGCTGATCCTGGTGGCCATCCTGATATCCACGCTGTTGTGGGCGGATCTGCGCAACCGTTATATCTGGATCGCGCTGGCTTGTACGCTCGGTTTCGGATTGATCGGTTGGGTGGACGATTACAGAAAGCTGGTCCTCAGGGACGACAAGGGCTTGCCCGCGCGTTGGAAGTTTTTCTGGCAATCACTGGTGGCGCTGGGAACAGGACTCGTACTCTTTTACACCGCCGATACCGCCGCAGCCACCCAGCTGTTTGTGCCTTTTTTCAAGGACATCGCGATCAACCTGGGGCCGGCGTTCGTGCTCGTGGCCTACTTCGTCATTGTCGGAAGCTCCAACGCAGTCAACCTGACCGACGGACTCGACGGTCTGGCGATTCTTCCGACGGTGATGGTGGCCGGCGCGCTGGCGGTGTTCGCCTATGCCGGGGGCA
>SMWH01000069.1 GCA_004357005.1 Gammaproteobacteria bacterium | reverse complement strand
GAACCAGAAGATATGCTGGAACAATACCGGGTCGCCACCACCTGCCGCATCGAAGAAACTGGTACCAAAGAATCCGTCGGTGAGCAGCATGGTGACGGCGCCGGCCAGCACCGGCATCACGGCAATCAGCAGGAAAGCCGTAATCAGCCAGGTCCATACGAACAGCGGCATCTGCATCAAGTGCAGCCCAGGCGCGCGCATGTTCAGAATCGTGGCGATGATGTTGATGGCGCCCATGATCGAGGACATGCCCATCAGGTGAATCGAGAAAATCACAAAGGGCAGCGCGTCTCCGGTCTGGAGCATGAGCGGCGGGTACATGGTCCAGCCGGCTGCCGGTCCGCCGCCTTCCATGAACAGCGTGGAGAGCAGGATCGCAAAAGCAAAGGGGAGAATCCAGAAGCTCCAGTTGTTCAAACGCGGCAGCGCCATATCCGGCGCGCCCACCATCATCGGGATCATCCAGTTGGCCAGGCCGACGAAGGCCGGCATCACGGCGCCGAACACCATGATCAACGCGTGCATGGTGGTCATGGAGTTGAAAAATCCGGGGTCCACCACCTGCAGACCCGGCTGGAACAGTTCGGCCCGGATGATCATGGCCATCAACCCGCCGGTAATAAACATGATCAGCGAGAACACCAGATAAAGAGTGCCGATGTCCTTGTGGTTGGTCGCAAACAACCACCGCCGGATCCCCTTGGCCGGACCGTCTTGATGATCGTCGCGCCCAATGGCTTCTTGATACTCACTCATTGCGTTGTTCTCTGCCGGTAGAGGCGGCTTCCTGTAGGAGCGGCTTTTGTAGGAGCGGCTTTCCAGCCGCGACTCCTTTTCATGTTCTTCTCCCAGTTCATCTTTTCGCCGCGATCTCACGGGGTTGTACCGCATCACCCATGTCATTGCCCCAGGCATTGCGCTCGTAGGTGATCACCGCCGCGATATCCGTGTCGTTGAGTAGCGCGCTGAATGCCTGCATGGCAGTCCCGGCACGGCCGTTCAATACGATATCGATGTGGGCTTCGATCGGCCCGGTAGCAGACGGCGCACCCGCCAGCGCGGGGAACGCCCCGGAAATGCCCTGACCGGCAGCCTGATGGCACACGGCGCACTGTATGCGATAAACCTGCTCACCATGTGCGACCAGTTCTTCGAGAATCCATTCACGAGCCGCTTCGGCCGCCACGGCCGCGGCCGCACCTGCCTGCTCCTCCACCCACGCGAGATATTCTTCCTGCTCCACGACGGCCACGACAATGGGCATGAAACCGTGGCCGACGCCGCACAATTCCGCGCATTGACCGCGATAAATGCCCGGTTCGTCGATCAGAGTCCACGCGTCGTTGATGAAGCCGGGAATCGCATCGCGCTTCCAGCCGAAGTCCGGAACCCACCAGCTGTGAATGACATCGTCCGAGGTGATCAGAAACCGGACCTTCGTGTTCAACGGGAGCACCAGCATGTTATCGACATCTAAAAGGAAATTTTCCGTCGCCAGGGGATCGATACCCGCCAGCTCAAGCGCTTCGGGATGCGTAATCGAACTGACAAAACTGATGCCGTCCTCGACGTAGTCGTATTTCCACTTCCACTGGTAACCGGTGACCTTCACCGTCATATCCGCCTCGATGGTGTCCTCCATGGCCAGCAGGGTTACCGTGGCCGGTATCGCCATCGCGACGAGAATAAGAAACGGAATGGTCGTCCAAAGAATCTCGATCCTGGTGGAATGGTGGAAATTCGCCGCCACGGCACCGCGCGACTTGCGGTGTTTGACGATGGAGAAAATCATCGCGCCGAACACGCCGACACCGATCAGCGCACAGATCGTCAGAATGATCATGTGTAACCGGAAGACTTCGCGGGAGATGGGCGTCACACCTTCCGGCATATTCAGGGCCCAGTCAGCCCACACCGGGGCCGCGACCAGAGCCAGCAACATTGTCGCGGCAATTCTTGCTGCTTTGTGCAGTGCCTTCATTGGCCAGGCAAATCCGGTGCTCATGAGATCGTCGACCACGCGACCAGCGCCGGCCCCGCGAAGGGAAGCACCGGCAAACCCGGCGGCGCGCAAACCATTGCGATGGAGACGGAAAATACGAGTACTGGGACGCACAAGGCTATGAGGCCACGCCCGATCAGAGAGCAGTCGGGGCGCACCACGAGAGTGGTTTGGCCACCGCGGGTTACTTCGACCACACGCCTCCCCACTTGTTGTGTGTGCGGCGGAACAATCGGCGGCGATGTTAGCGTAGGCCCCCGAAACGCGCAAGCTGAAGAGCGGAGCCGTGGTCCGGCAGCCTATTTGACCACGCGCAGATGGCCACGATCCGGGCTGTCCGGGTCCGGATCACTGGGCGGGGAATCATCCGTCTCCTCCGGGAAAAGCAGGCCCCGGCCGTTCTCCCGGGCATAAATTCCCTTGACGGCGTCCACCGGCACGAAGACGGAAAACGGGTCCCCGGCAAACCTGGCCTCGAAACTGATCACTTCATTGTCCAGCTTCAGATCCTCGACGGCCTGGGGGCTGATGTTCAGCACCACTTTGCCATCCCGGATGGCCCGGGGGGGCACCTGCACGTCATCCCGGGGCTCCACCAGCAGGTGTGGCGTCAACTCGTTGTCGAGTATCCACTGGTAGAGAGCGCGGATCAGATACGGTTGTGCCGGCGTCATCGGAAATCTCTCAAACCGCGTGCGGCGACCCGGAGGCAGCCGCGTAAGTTGGGCATGCGGGCCAATAACATCCCAAGTATAAACACGGGCCCGGCAGAAATACGGGAACGGGTCTTGAAAGCCCACCGACGCCCCTGAGGGACGATTCAGAAGCCCAGTTCGCTTTCCTCGGCCGAGAGACTGTTCCTGAAAGACTCCATCGCAAAAACACGTTCAGAGTAATCCTTTACCGCTTGCGCCTGACGCGGCAGATCGATTCGCCAACTCTTGAGTCTCCACAACACCGGCGCGATGGCGCAGTCCACCAGGCTCAACTCATCGCTGAGAAAGAAAGCGCCGGCAGCAAACGCGTCGTTACTCTTGATGATGCTTTCCTTGAGCATCTTGCGCGCCTTTTCCGCCCGTTGGGTTGTTCCCTTGTCAAGATCATCCACCAGCGTGTACCAGTCGTGGCGAATCCGGAACAGGGCCAGGCGTGCACGTGCGCGTGACATAGGATCCACCGCCATCAACGGTGGATGCGGGTAACGTTCATCCAGGTACTCGCCGATAACTTCCGGGTCATAAAGAACCAAGTCCCGGTCGATCAAGGTAGGTGTTGAGTGATAGGGGTTGAGATCGATGAGATCTTCCGGCGGCTTGTTGTCATCCACATCGATAATTTCGACGTTGATTCCCTTCGCCGCGAGTACCACACGGGCACAATGACTGTAAGGGGAAACCGGCGAAGAAAACAACGCCATCCCGGACCGACCGCGCTCAAGAATACTCACCAAAGCAAGGCTCCATTACGCCAACATCAGGGCGCTGCGTGTGAAAATAGTGCAGAAGACCTGACCGCCGATGACGCGGCACTCGCGGTCCATCGGCAAGATGGTGGCGTCAGGAAACATCCCGCCAATAAGTTTTGCAAACATATGGAAAAAATCTGACCGGCATTCACGTGCTGCGCAGCAGTCAACGTGCAATGACGAGAAGCAGCAGTCATTTCACATCCCGCCAATAGTCTTTATACATGAAGTAGGCAAACAAGGTGAACACAGCAAGAAACAACAACACCCAAATCCCCACGCTCTCACGTTTGATCCTCGAAGGCTCCGCAATATACTCGAGGAAGGTGACCAGATCATTGACCGCCTGATCGAACTCCTCCTCCGTCATGATCCCTTCCTCGATTATCTCCAACCCGCTTAATACGTGCTCGGTCTGTGCGTACACCAGTTTGCTGCCAGCCAGGGAGGCGTGGCCGGCGCGTTCTTCGAACACCGCCGCCTGGATTCCCTGTAACTGCCACAGCGGATTGGGCATGGCTGTGTTGTCGAACAACACGTTGTTCCAGCCGGTGGGACGCTCATCATCCAGGTAAAAGGACTTGAGGAAGGTGTACAGCCAGTCCACGCCCCGGGAACGGGCCACCAGAGTCAGATCCGGGGGCGCGACGCCAAACCATGTCTCAGCGTCCTCCGGCAACATGGCGACGACCATCATGTCGTCGATCTTCTCCGTCGTCGGCGCCAGGTTTTCCAGCACTTGCGCTTCCGTCAGCCCCAGGTCGTCGGCGAGGCGCCGGTAACGAACATAACTCGCCGAGTGGCAGCTCAGACAGTAGTTGGAAAATAGCTGCGCTCCACGCTGCAGGGAGGCCTGGCTATTGATATTGGTATTTGCCTGTTCCAGATGCTCGCCCCCGGACGAAGCGGTCACCACCAGAGGCAGCGCGAGCAACACACCGGCGACGAGTTTCCTAACCATGTTTCGTCACTCTCTCAGGAACAGGATGGGACTTCTCGCACTTGTAGTAGAAGGGCAAACCCAGGAAGTACCCGAAGTAAACAACCGTCAGCACGCGAGCGACCGTGGTCAGCGTCGAGCTGCCAGCAGCGCCACCCACGTAACCCAGCCCAATAAAGCTGACCACGAAAGCGGCCAGCGCCAGCTTTGATACCCAGCCGCGGTAACGCATCGAGCGCACCGGGTGACGGTCCAGCCAGGGCACCAGGAACAGCATCACCAGCGACAGGCCCATCAGCATGACGCCCGGGGCTTTCAGCGGTATAGCCCGCAAAATCGCGTAGAAGGGCGTGAAATACCACACGGGTTTAATGTGATCCGGTGTGTTCAGAGGATCCGCCGGTTCGAAGTTGGCGTCTTCCAGGAACTGCCCACCCAGATCCGGCGCAAAAAATACGATGAACGCCGCCACCAGCAGGAATACCCCCACTCCGAACACGTCCTTGACCGTGTAATAGGGATGGAAAGGAATCCCGTCCAGGGGTATGCCCTCCGCGTCCGTCAACTCCTTGATCTCGATCCCGTCGGGGTTGTTGGAGCCCACTTTACGCAGGGCCATCAGATGGAGGAATATCAACCCGATCAGCGCCAACGGCATTGCCGCCACGTGCAGTGCGAAAAAGCGGTTCAGGGTGACATCGGAAAGGACGTAGTCACCCCGTATCCACAGCGCGAGGTCGTCGCCCACCCACGGGATTGCGCCAAACAGGGAGATGATGACCTGGGCGCCCCAGTAGGACATCTGACCCCAGGGCAGTACATAGCCCAGGAAGGCCTCGGCCATCAGGGCGACGAACACCAGCATGCCGATAACCCACAACAACTCCCGGGGTTTTTGGTACGAGCCGTACAGCAGACCGCGGAACATGTGCAGATACACCACGACAAAAAACGCGGAAGCGCCGGTGCTGTGCATGTAACGGATCAGCCAGCCCCACTCCACATCGCGCATGATGAATTCGACCGACGCGAAAGCCAGGTCGGCATCGGGTTTGAAATACATGGTAAGCCAGATGCCGGTGATCAACTGACTGACCAACACCAGCAATGCCAGCGACCCGAAGAAATACCAGAAGTCGAAATTCTTCGGGGCGTAGTAGCCCGTCATCACGTATGCCCAAATCGCGGAAACACCGAGACGGTCGTCGATCCACTGCCCCAGATTGCCCATGGATCGCGAGAACGCGTTGGCTGGCCTGCCCATCACACAACTCCTTCAGGATCCACGCCGATCAGAATCCGGCGCTCGTCCAGAAAACGGTAGGACGGCACTACCAGGTTGGCCGGCGCGGGGACACCGTCGTACACGCGGCCTGCCATATCAAATTTGGACAGATGACAAGGGCACATGAACCCGCCGTGCCAGTCTGGATCGAAAGCCGTCG
>SMWH01000068.1 GCA_004357005.1 Gammaproteobacteria bacterium | reverse complement strand
TGGCGCCGATCATGTTCATCAGGAACATGAAAGTCAGCAGGATACCCATGTCGGCCTGGAACTTGAGGTCGGAGAACAGCCAGGTACTCACACCGATACCCAGGGCAATCGCAGTGAACAGAACGGGTTTACCCGTCTGCTGCAGTGCGTTGTAGTAGGCCAGTGAAACGCCGGCGGCCTGCCCCCTGGCCATTCGACTGTAGATGTAGATCCCATAGTCCACACCGACGCCCACACCCAGGGCCACCACCGGCAAGGTGTTGACCTTCAGCCCGATCTCCAGTGTCGCCATCAGCGCGTAGGCCAGTACCGAAACCAAAGCCAGGGGCAATACGATACTGAGCGTGGCCGACACGGACCGGAAGGCAATGAGCACCAGCACGATCACCGCCGTGTAGACATAGGCCAGCATGGGCAACTGCACTCTGGCCACTTCTTCGTTGGTGGCCGCCATCACGCCTACGTTTCCCGTGGCCAGCTTGAAGCTCACATCGTCGTGTCCGTGGCTCGCTTCGAAATCCTTCGCCGCGTTTACGATCCGCTCAATGGTGTGTGCCTTGTGATCTTCCGTAAAGATCAGGACAGGCATAGCATCGCAACTCTCGTTGCGCAGCCCCGTGGAGGTATCGATAGATGTCACGTACTGGGCGAGTGTCGCCGGGTTGCGTGGCAAAACCCGCCATCTCGGATTACCCTCGTTCCAGCCGGCGTTCAGGATCTTGAATATCGCCGGCAAGGTGATCGCAGATTGGACGCCTTCCACGTTGGCCATATGCCAGGCGAACTCGTCAATGGTATTCATGATCTCGTAGTCGATACAGGCGTCCGTTACGGTCTCCGCAATCACCGTGATGATGTCCACGCCGATCGCGAAGTTCTCGGCGATCACCGCAGTATCGATGTTGTACCGGGAGTCCTGGTGCAGCTCAGGAACACCCGCGTGCAAATCGCCGATGGGCAGTTCCTGCATCTTCCACATACCCGCAACGAACAGGACGATGGAAAACCCGACGATGGCGAGAGCGGGACCCGTGTCTGTTACCCGGGTCAGACGGGTCCAGAAGGTGGCCCAGCGCCACTCTTCCTTCATGCGCCGCTGCTTGTACGCTTCCAGGTTCTTGACCCGGATATAGGACAGCAGGATCGGCAGCAGCACCAGATTCGTGAATATGATTACCGTGACACCGAGGCTCGCGATGATGGCCAACTCCTGGATCATCCGGATCGGAATCAACAGGATGGTCAGGAATCCGATCGTGTCGGAAATCAGCGCGATGGAACCCGGCACCAGCAGGCGTCTGAAGGTAAAACGCGCCGCTTCCAGGCTGTCCACGGGTTTGTCGTCGCCGGTCTCCCCGGCCTGCACGCCCCCGCTCCGGGTTCCAAAGATAGTCGCCATGCTCCAGGTATGGATCATCTGCATGCCGTGACTGATGCCGATGGCAAACACCAGGAATGGCACCAGCATGTTCATGGGGTCGAGACCGAAACCGAGCAGGGTCACCGCGCCCAGCTGCCAGATGACCGCAATGACCGAGCACACGAGCGGCAACACGGTCAACTTCCACGAATGTGAATAGAGATAGAGCAGGATGGCCGTGATCAGCAGGGCAATGCCAAAGAAACCGATGACCGAACGCGCGCCGTCAGCGATATCCCCCATGACCTTGACGAAGCCGATGATGTGAACCGACAGATTATCCCTCTCGTATTTCTCCCGGAGTTTTTCTTCCAGTTCCGCGGCCACCGCCTGGTAATCGAGTTTCTCACCCGTGTCCGGGTGAAACTCCATGAGTTCCGCGCTGATTAAAGCGCCGGTGAAGTCCTCAGTGACCAGCCGGCCGATCTGGCCGGACTTGACGATATTGGCCCGGACCTGCTCGAAGCCCGCCTTATCGGGTCGAAAATCATTGGGAATGACGTTGCCACCGGCAAACCCCCCCTCGATAATCTCGACAAACCGAACGTTCGGTGTGAACAGGGAACGCACGCCGGGCCGGTTGACACCGGGAATAAAAAAGACCTCGTTGGTGGCGGCTTCGAGAGTTTCGAAAAACTCCGGCGTGAAGATGTCTCCTTCCTCGACCATGAGGGCGATGAGTACCCGGTTGGCGCCGCCAAACTCAGCCCGATGCTTGACGAAGGTCTGCATGTAGGAATGCTTCAGTGGCAGGAGCTTGGTGAAACCCGCGTCCACGCGCAGTTGTGCCGCCGACCAGACCATGAACACGGTGGCCACCATGAACAGGATCAGGATGATCTTCCGGTGGGGGAATATCAGCCCTTCGAGGAAGCTCATGACCTTGTCACCCATGCCGGTCATTCGCCCGGGTCTCCGTTGGTCAGTATGCCGCTCTCGCCGAACAGCAGCAGTCCGCCCTCGCTGCCACGCATCACCGCCACCAGGTCCGCGCCTTCTTCGTGGCGGGTGAGCTCGAAGGCATGGGCCCCGGGCGGCCAGATGAGGATGGTCCCGCTGGCTCCCACCAGGACGATGGTCCCGTCGTCAAACACGCGCCCGCCCAGGATCGCCCTTTCGGTCCCCGTATTGACCTGCCGCCAGGACAGGCCACCGTCGTCGCTTTCATAGACGTGGCCCCGCAGCCCGAAGGTCATAATACGATCCGAACCCAGGGCGAGAATGCCAAACAGGGAACCCCGGTAGGGAAAATCCAGGGACTGCCAGGTCTTGCCGCGGTCGGAAGAGCGGTAGATGCTTCCTGATTCCGCCGCGATATACAGGTTCGCGTCGCCGGCCTCCACGATCGCATTGAGGTGGTAGTCCCACTCCTCATCGACCATGGTCTCTTCCCAGGTCCCGCCCCCGTCGGAGGTGAACAGGTAATACCCGTAGGCCCCGATGGCAATTCCGTTCTCGGCATTAAAAAACATTACGTCCAGCAGGGGCTGTTCCAGTTCCGGCGTGTAGTTCTGCAGTGTCCAGGTCTCGCCTCCGTCGGCGCTGTGGATGATCGCCCCGTCGTGACCGACCGCCCAGCCATTTTTCTGGTCGACGAACTCGACGGCGGTCAACGTAGCGCGAACCGGCACGACGGCCTGGCGCCAGTTCTTGCCGCCATCGTCAGAGAGAATCACATGACCCCGCTCCCCCACCACGACGATCCGGTCATCAACCATCGCTGCGTCCAGCAACAGGGTCTCGGTTGTGAGCCCCGCCATGACTGCTGGCCGGGGCTCCTGTGCAAACGACGTCAGGAGTGGCAGGCAGCCGATCAGGACGGTCAGGAAGACAAAGAACCCTGGGGAGCGATGAGCCGTCATTATTGAGCCCGGACCGGGGACGAGCCGTCGGGGCCGCGACCCCGGCGACTCATAACAGCTTATCGGCGGCCCATTTTCCGAAGCGCCGCCGGCGTGAAATAGGCCGGCGGTTGACGGAAGGAGAAATCATAGGGCGACCGCTCATTATCCAGACCCTGGGCGATATAGCGGCCCGACTGGAGATCGAAATGTGCTTCCAGCGTGGTCCAGAAGGTTTCTACGTCGTAGTAGTTGATACAGTGGGCCTCGGAAACGCGCCAAAGCTCCATGCGCTTGTCATAGTGGTCCACGGTGAGAATGTTCCAACTGTCCTCATCCACATAGTAGGTGCGTCTGGGATTGATATGACGCTTACCTTCTCTCAGGTTCGCTTCCACCACCCACACCCGGTGCAACTCGTAGCGGGCCAGATCCATGTTGATGTAGCCCGGCTGGATGATGTCATCCACTTTGATGTCGCCACTGTGCAGCGCGTAGGAGTTGTAGGGAACGTACATCTCTTTCTTGCCCACCAACGTCCAGTTGTAGCGGTCCATGGCGCCGTTGAACATGTCGCTCATGTCGTTGGTGCGCAGACCGTCGGAAGCCGTACCCGGGTTGTCATAGGCAATGTTGGGCGCCCGGCGCAC
The DNA here is from genome assembly GCA_004357005.1 of Gammaproteobacteria bacterium. Taxonomy (GTDB): domain Bacteria; phylum Pseudomonadota; class Gammaproteobacteria; order SMWH01; family SMWH01; genus SMWH01. The sequence goes on along the minus strand of SMWH01000068.1, from coordinate 2,910 downwards.
ACGACGCTGCCCCGGGTTGTAGACCCATGCCTGGCGCGGCTGTCTGACCTGGTCCACCGTTTCCCACACCAGCAGCGCACCACCGGCCAGGCGTGCCGGCGCCTGGGTGTTCTGCAGGAAATAGAACAGGATGTTGCCCAGATCGTCGATCAGCGTGCCTTCCGGCGCCAACGGCAGATTCAACTCTTCGCTCAATACGATCAACGTGTATTTGCCGCCGCTGGTCGGGGCCGCCTGGTTGTTGAAGCGGTGGAGACCATGTCCACGGTAGTGGAGCTTGTGGTTCCACATCACCTGGTACGCCTCGCTGTCCCCGTTGGCCATGCCGACCTCGTACAGGATCGGGAACGGCAGTCCCGCGATCGCCTGGGAAACGCCCTCCCCATCGGCAATCAGCAGCGCATGGGTGGCATTGTGCTTCGTGCCGTCATACTGGTACTGGGGCCACGAAGCGCTCCGGCGGGTCTGGTAGATGCGCATCTTGTAATCGGGGTACTTCGCGAACATCGCGATGTGGCCCGCGGTCATCTTGTCCCGGTACTGGTCCAGGTTCGCACTGGTAATGGTGAACAGGGGCTGATCATCCGGCCACGGGCTCGGATGAAACATCCCGACCGTGTAACCGGCCGGCGGCTGGGTAATGCCGCCTTCCCAGGGCGGGATGGTGCCATCGGCATTGCCCGCCTGCTCGGCCCCCGTCGGGGTGAGATCCTGTCCCAGCCGCGCGGCTTCCTGTTCGGAAACCTGTGCCAGTGCCGTGCCCGCGAAAAGGGGCACGATCAGCGCAAGAACCAAAGTATTGATCTTGTTAGTCATTTGCTTAGCCCTTTTCATCAGAAGGAATAACGCACGAAGGCACCGACCCAGTCGCGATCCTGCAGCAGGTTGTAACGGCCGGCGCCCATATACCTTGTATAGGAAATATCGAGCTGCCATTTCTGCAGATACAGCGCGTTGAGGCCCACTGACAGGGTCTTCCGGTCCTCTATGAAGGGACCGCCGGGCCCCGGCGACGTGCCGCCGGGATCATGCGCCCACGCGATGCGCGGGAACAGCGACCAGGCACCGATAGCATTGTTGTACTCGGCCCGGGCCAGCAGGCGATAACCCCAGGAGAAGTCATCGGCAAAACCGTCAGTTTCCGTCTCCGGATTGCGCAGCAAACCGCTGTTGACGTCACCACCGCCGCCGGTGTCGGTTCCGGGGCCGTTGTAACGCAGCGCCCTCTCATCCGGCAGGTCGCCGATGAACTGGAAACCGAATTCAGCCAGGGTGACCAACTGGTTCGCTTTGAGGAAGTTGGTGCCACCGAAGATCTTGGTCAGGGTGAACTGCAGGAAAGTAACCTCGTGGCGATCCCAACCCTGTATTTCCTCTCCGAAGTCGAACGACCCCAGTTGCGAGATGAACCGGTTGCCCGGGGCGCCGATGCCGGCGTTCAGCGGCGACAACGCGGCGAACAGCAGTTCCACATCGTCGATTTGCAGGGGCTGGTTGTCGGTGTAGCTGACCTCACCCTGGAAGGCGATACCGGTGGATCCCAGCACGGAGTTCCAGCTCACGCCAACCTTGTCGATGTCTTCCGGGTATTCGGTGAAATATTCGCCGGAGCTCGCGGTTGCGTCGGTCACGGCCACAGCGGAAATCAGCGGCAAACGGCTGTGATAACGAAGGTAATAGAACGCGAGTTCCGTGTCGTTCAACTGGGGAATGATGAACCCCACCTTCGCACCCCATTGTCCGTCGTCATCAGCCGGTGAGCGCGTAATCCCGCGCGCTATCGTCGCGGCCGGGAAGCGCTCCGGGAGCAGACCAAAACCCAGCATGACGAATTCCCCGCCGGGCGTGGCGAAGTCATTGGTGGAAAAGTAATAGCCCGCCGGGTCCGGGTCCACCTGTTCGAACTCGAACAGATAAAACAGCTCCGTGTAGGCCATCGCGCTGAAGTCGAAGGTCACCCACAGCGAGTTCACCGGCAGCAACGCTGTTTTCAACTGTGATCCTGCGGCACGCAGCTGGGAAACATCGAAGGGATTGATGACGTTCAAACCGCCCGGGATGAACGTGCTCTCACCCCAGTTGATCACCTGCTGGCCGATGCGGAAGGACAGGAACTTGTCGTTAATATCGAAGTTGCCCTGTATCCAGGCGTCGAGGATCCGCGCGCGGCTGCCCACGAAGTCCTTGGCGATTGCGGAAAGCTCGTCCTTATTCTCGTTCTCGAAGTCATAAAAGGCGTCGGCACGGAAAAAGGCGCCCCAGTTCTTCCAGTTCAGATCCAGCTCTCCGATCCAACTCACGCGGTTGGTGATGAGATCGCCCGTGTCCGGGTAGTTCAGGTTGCCGTCGTCGCTGTTGACAGAATACCGGCCCGGAGCAGCCCGGAAAATCGGGTTGTTGCCCACCGGGTTGGTCCCAAACAACGGCGCCAGCGAAGGATCGAGTTGGACCTTGCCGATATTGCTGGGATCGAGGTCTTCGACACGCACCGACAGACCATAGCTGAAGGTATTGTCGAAAGACCCCCAGAATTCACCGCTCTTATTTTCGAATGTAACAGCCGCGACCTGCGCGGTCATCAGGCTGATGATAAACGCAACGCTTCCAGTTGCCAGGCTCTTGATCGTCGTGGCCCGGCGAGATTGCTTCATGCTTGTTTTCATGATTCTCACTCCTTATCCGGGCTTAATGAACTGAGTCCAGTTTGACCAGCCGGTGCCTTCGTTTGGCCACCGGCAGGATCACGCTGGGATCCGTAATGACGACGGTCGTACCGTCAGAAAAGGTCATGGAACCCGCTTCCCCCTGCATCTCCGCGGTCACCGCCGGATCGGCCGCGGGACTGAGCAGCGAACTATGGCTGCCTGAAATGAAACGCACGGCAACATGCAGACCCATGGCGTCAAAGGT
>SMWH01000067.1 GCA_004357005.1 Gammaproteobacteria bacterium | reverse complement strand
TGGTTGCGCGCCGACCGCGCCAGCTCTATGTGGGTGAAACAGAACGCAACTACGTCCCGCTCAACAAGCGCCAGGACAAGGACTAGAACGTCCGGGTGTCCAGCGTGTCATCAAAAACGATTACGTCTGGCCAGTCTTTGGCAAGCATCGCCTTGACCTCGTCCAGCTCCGCAGGCGGAATGTGGGCCGCGATGATGTGGTTGGCCTTGATCTGCCTTTTTATAATGGACTGCCCCGGCGCGGACTTGAAGAACCAGTAGGGCACGATTACCACATCGAACCACCGCTGGCCCAGATCGTAGGTACCAAAACTGAATTCCTCCATGGCCGCGTCGCCGAGGTGCAGCACGGTGAAACCTCCCAGGTGAACCACCTGCGCCAGGTTTTCGACATCCGCGTGTTGCCGCCGCCCGTGGCTAAGCTGCATCAATTCCACCTGCACACCGCCGGCATTATGCTCGAGCACTTCACCCTGCTCCGGCCACACTGAGATCACGTTGTCGTTGTCAATGCCCAGACGGTCGATCACCTGGGGAGGCGCAACCACCAGGGTGTCAGGATGTTTCTGCAGATAGTTGTAGGTCGCCGCCGACTGAAAATGATCTTCGTGCTCGTGAGTGAACAACAGCACATCCACCTCTTCAAAGGGCGGGTTGCCGGCCAGCAGGTCTGCGTATACCGCTTCGGGAAGCGCGGCGTACATGCCGTAGGTTTCCCGTTCCAGGATGCCATCGATGATGGCGACGAGGTCCCCGCTCTTCAGCATGAAGCCTGCGTTAGCCAGATAGGTAACCTCCAGCGACTGCGCCGAGGCGCCAGCCAGAAACAACAGTCCGCAGAGGCTGCTGAAAAAACGCGAACAGATTTTGATCACCGCGCAGCCTGGGCCATGGTCAGTTCACCGGCAGCGTGCAGAACTTCGGCGCGTTGGCGATTCAGATCCACGTCGACTTCCGCCACCAGCAGCTGGAAGGCCTCGAGATCCTGCAAGCCATCGAACTGGGGATCCGTACCGGTGAGGCCCGGCGCCCTCAGACCCGCATCCACGGCGTTACGCAGTTGACCGATGGCTTCATCGGCACGACCCTGGAGGGCATAGACCGCGGCGATGCCGTAGTTCAAACGCGGAGTCCGCCAGCCCTGCCCACGCGCCCGCGCGGCCACCGCGAGGGCTTCGTCCAGGGTTTCCCGGACACGCGCGGTCTGACCAAGCTGCTGATAGGCGTAGGCGAGATAGCTCAAAAGATATATATCAAATGACGGATCGAACGCAATAGTAGCAGCATCGCCCAGCGATTCCATCAGCGCACCCGCACCCTCCCGGTACTCACCGAGCATCACCGCCGCCAGACCGCGCCAGGCAGTAAGCATGCGCATCACGTCATTATCGGCAGAAGTGAAACGGCGTTCATCAATCATCTGCACCAGGTCCGCGTATTGCTCGTTGGCGAAGTAGTACGTGCAGGTGCCAAGAAACACCAGATCGCTGTCCGGATCCAGGGTCCGGGCGCGTCCCAGGTATTCACTTGCAGCACCCAGGTCTCCTAGCCGGATATACAGCATGCCCACTTGCGACAGCAACCGCGGATCATCCGGGTGGTTGTCCAACGCCTCACGCGCCCGGCGCATGCCATCGCTCAGGTGTCCGTATTCACCCGACCACTCGGTCAGCACCGAGTAGACCTCTGTCAGACCGGGATCAATTTCCAGTACGCGCTCCAGTTTCGCGACGCCCTCGTCATAACGTCCCATGGAAAAGAGATAGTCGGCAATGTTGGTGATGACCGCCGGGTGCAGCGGATCAATCTGTTCCGCGCGCTCCAGTTCCGCAAAAGCATCCCGGAAGCGCCCCTGACGACTCAGGGTATTGGCCAACCACAGGTGCGCCATCGCATAGTTGGGATTGATATCGATGGCCCGGCGGAGCGCGAGTTCCGAGCCCGCCAGATCGCCTTCGATCATGCGCCGGTAGAGTCCCAGCGAAGCCTGCACCTCCGACAGATTGGCGCCGTAGCGAAGCGCCTGTTTGAGCGCCGTATCGGCGCCCGTTCGGGCGGATTCGAAATCCGTCATGCCCCGTGAATACAGGTGAATCCATGCGTCCACGATGCCAGCCAAGGCTGGCGCGTAACCGTTGTCGATGACCACGGCGGTTTCAAAATGTCCTATCGCCGCGCGCATACCCTCTTCCGTACGCTGGTGCAATTTGTGCAATCCCAACAGGTACTCATCGTAGCCCGCGCTGCCCTCGATGGCAGCCGACGCGACCAGCGCCTTGCCGCGATCGCCCAACAAGCGCAACTGCAAGGCCTGAACGACCGCGCGGGAGATCTCATCCTGAACGGCAAACACGTCATCCAGTCTGCGGTCGTAGGTACTGGACCAGATGTGATAGCCATCGGCCACATTGATGAGCTGAACAGTAATCCGGAAGGTCGTGCCCGATTTGCGGACACTGCCTTCAAGAATCGTGTTCACGCCCAGTTGTTTTCCAATGTCGCGAACATCCTCGGTGGTGTTTTTGAACGCAAAGGACGACGTGCGTGCGACCACCCGCAACCCTTCCACCTGGGACAGCCCATTGAGCAGTTCCTCTGTCATGCCGTCACTGAAATATTCATGCTCCGGATCGCCGGTCATGTTGACGAGCGGCAACACGGCGATGGAACGCACTTCTTCCGGGGCGACCGCTTCACTGCTGTCGTCTATCGCTGCATCGCGCCTCAGCAGGGCCGGGCGCGGCGAACTGACCGACGCGGCAGCCACGCGGGGACCAAGGTCCCCCGCCTGGATCACCAGGCGATAACTGAGGAATCCGGCCATCACGATCATTGCCACCAACGCGGATACGTTGACGCCGTTCAAAGTCGCCATGCCACCTTCGTCCGGGTCGCGTGTGCGAACGACACCTTCGTTGGTGAAATCCAGGAACCAGGCCATGCTCAACGCCACCGGGAACCCGAACATGGCCATCACGATCACGACGCTCACCGCGGAATCGGAGAAACCAAAGGCCGGAAGAATAATTGACGAGCTTTCCACGACCACCCAGGCCGCCACCAGGTAGGCGACCGCCACCCGGAACACCTTGCGTCGCCGCAGCTCCTCAAAAGCCAGGTTGATGTACTCGGAAAAAGTCAACGCTGGTCTTCCTGATCGCGCTCCAGCGCCGCAAGCGCCTGCTCCCGTTCCTCATCGTTCTCGATGGATTCGCAGACTTCCTTGTAGCGCTTGACGACTTCTTCGTTTCGGGGCAGATGTCGAGCCACTTCCTGCAGCATCTGGCTGCGTTCCCAATCGCTCCGCAGAGTGCCCGCGGCTTCCAGCAGCGCCAGCGCTGCATCCGTGTTCAGCCTGGCTTTTCGCGACAGCTCTTCCAGCACGCGGCGGCGAGCGTGATCGCCCTCCACGTATTGACTGGCTTCCAGATACGCCATATAGGCCTGCGCTGATTCGGCGGCGACGTCCGCCATATCGCGCAGCAGTTCCGCGCGCTCATAGTCGGAATCTAGGTCCTGACCCGCCGCCAGCACATCATCGAGTTTGTCAGGCGGAAGCTCCCCGCCCTTCGCCAGAGCTGCGAGCGCCGTCCGGCGTTCCCAACCCGATGCGATTTGTTGTGCGGCCTCGATATAACGCTCCAGGACCTCCTCGTATTGCGCCGCCAGGTGCGCACTCTCTCGCAGCAGTTCTGCCTGCTCATAGTCACCATCGATGTCTTCCGCGGCGCGCAGCAACATCGCAAGGATCTTCGGCGAGGCATCCGGGCGACGCAGGAGGCTCCGAAGCGCCTGAGCTTTTTCGTACCCGGAATCGATGTCGTCCGCTGCAGACACATAGACTTCGACGGTCCCGGAATCCAGAGGCATGGTTCCCGCCATCACCTGTAACAGCGAAGACTTGTGATAGTCGTTCGAAACCTCGTCACTGGCCTGCAGGATCGCCACGGCAATGTCCTGGTCATCTCCCGCACGCTTCGCGGCGTAGACCAACAGCTCGTGCAGGGCAGCATCCGAACCCACGTTGTCGGCCGCATGCCATACAATGTTATACAGTTCGTCAGGTACGGATGCGAAACGCATCAGTTCCATGTAATAACGCGTCTGAACTTCTGCGCTGTGCATGTCCTCGATTTCATCGAGCACACCCTCAAGCCCTTCGTGTTGGTAGATCCCGTGTACCCGATGTTTCGCATTCATTCCCGAAGCGCGGATCGCTTCGGGAATGATTTGGGCCAACCATTCCTTGTCAACTTCGATCTCGACCTTGCCGTCGTCGTTATATTCCCAGGCATAACGCTGGACATCACCATCGTCGTTGGAGACGAACTTGATGATCCGCTTGCCATCGGGACCCTTGATCGCAATGACCAGTTCCGAGTCCGGCGCGATGAGGGCCACATCGCTTTCGTCTTCCGTGAAAGCCACCCAGCCGTTGAGCTTGACCTCCAGCGTGTGATCGAGGCCACGGATGCGCATGGACAACGCTTCCGGTTCTTCACCAGGAAAAGCAGCCCCCGTCCGGCTCGTATCGAATACGAAATAGGGATCGCCGTGCTGGGCCTGCTTGACCACAAAAGCCACCAGCAACAAGGTGACCAGGGACGCGACATACAACGGCCAGCCGAGAAAGCGGCGCCATCCGCGCCGCCGGCTGACCGGCGGGGACGGGTTGTGATCTGTCATTTTCTGGGTACCTCGACTACGGCATCGTGCCCGGTCGTTCCACTATAAGCATCCCTGAGGAGCCCCGAAAATACCGGTGGTCACGGTGCGCGCCAGCCGGTCCTTCGTCCCCAATGACCTCTCCCATTTGACTGAGAACCGGAAATAGCCCTAAATCTGACGCTCGTTGAGCCCCCCGGGGCCGGTTGCGACCGGTTTCGGACGTTTTCTCAATAAAGTCAGATAGTTAAGGATATCCCATGCAGCAAGCGGTTAGCGCCACCGATCACGTTGTCCCCGTCGGCGACGATTTCCTGGGCCATCCCAAGGGTCTCTACGTCTGTTTTGCCACCGAGCTCTGGGAGCGTTTCTCCTTCTACGGGATGAAATACCTGCTCCTGCTGTATCTGACCAAATACCACCTGTTCACCGATTCCGCCGGCCTGGACGTGCTGGGGGCCTATGCTGGCCTGGTCTACGCCCTGCCCGTGATCGGCGGCCTGCTGGCCG
>SMWH01000066.1 GCA_004357005.1 Gammaproteobacteria bacterium | reverse complement strand
CGGATCGAATAGTTCCATCGGCCCAGCAGGCTCCAGTTGGTCCCGACGGGGAATACGGCCGACAGGTCCACTTGTTCCAGCATGTCCCGGCGAAAACGGTAGGCCATGTTGACCAGCTTGTCCGCTCGGGGCGTCCAGCGCACTTGCACGGCGGCCAGGTCCGCCTCTTTGTTCACCGGGTCCCAGTGCAAGGTGCCGCCGGCATACCAGCCGCGACCCGGCATCACGTTCAGATCGGCAACGAAGGGTGATTCGCTGCTGGTGCGGGGCGCCTGGCCGGGCAGAGTGACGTCTCCGTCACGGAAATAGTAGATCTGGCCGAGAGTCAGGTTGAAAAGCTCCCGACCGCGCTGGGTGTCGTAATGCCGGGATGTCAGAGCGAGGGCGACCTGGTTGGCATCGTTGATGCGGTCGGCTCCGCTGAAGACGTTTTCGAGAAACAGCTGACTGCGCGTGAAATCCAGTTCGATCGTGTCGAACACCGGCAAGTCGTCCTGGTTTTCGTAGTCAATGTACAGGTAATACAAACGCGGTTGCAGCGTTCGGGTGCGGGACCCGTTGGAGTAGTTGTCGAAAAACAACGAACTATCGAGGCTGAAAATCGGCAATGTCCGGTCGGGGGTGGCGTTGCCGGCAATGTCATCGAGGTCGTAAGTGGTATATCGCACACCGAGTTTCGGGATGACCTGATAGCCCGGTTTTATCCAGGGCACGCTCAGACTGGGATACACATCGAGGCGAGTGCCGGTTGTGCCGAAGTCACGATCAAAGTTCACCAGTTCGCTGTAAATATCGAACTCCAGGTACGAGGCGTTCGGCCAGTTACCCGTGAACAAGAATCGTGGCAGCCGTTTGTAAGGCTCATTCTGGGGCGCGATGGGGTCGAGTACCTGAAAATCTTCCAGTTGTGCGAGGAAGTACCACCAGTTTCCATGTCCCTCCACGCGGGCCTGACTTTGCAAATAAGGTGTGGCAGATGCGATCAGGCTGTCGCCGAAATCTTCGAAATAGTCGTCGTCAGATACGCGGCGGAATTGAATCAATCCGGTCCATCCGTTCGTTATCTGTCCTCGATGGACATACCGCGCCAGCCACCGGTCCGTCCCCGTCTTCTCATCGTCGAAAATATATTCGCCCCAGACGTCACCGCGCTGGTTTTTCGTGAGATAGCGAAACTCGCCACCGAACAACCAGCCTCGGTCTGAGATGTAACGCGGTCGGACAGTAGCGTCCATGTTCGGCGCTATGTTCCAGTAGTAGGGCAACGCGAAATCGAATCCGTTGTCACTGCTCGTGCCGATGGTCGGCGCCAGGAAACCGGACTTGCGCCGGTCGTCGATGGGAAAGGAACCATACGGAATGTACAGCACAGGTACGTTCTTGAAACGTATGGTGGCCTTGCGCGTCCTGCCTACGCCGTTTTCGAAATCCAGTTCCAGTTCCGCCGCGCGCAACTGCCAGTCCAGGTTGCCGGGATCGCAGGCGCTGTAGGACACTTCGGTGAAAAAGACGTGGGTCTGGCCTTCGATGCGCACCGTGCCGGCCTTGCCATGGCCACGTAGCGCCCGGAGCTGGTATTCGGCGGCATCGATCTGTGCTGTGTGCTCCGCCAGGTTCACTACCGCGTGCTGGGTTTTCAGTGCCAACGTTGCATCTTCATAGCTGACGTTTCCGCTGGCTTCCATCACCTGGGTGGCCTCGTCCCAGCTCACGCTTTCGGAGTGCACGCGAATATCGGCGAACTCCGCGTCGACATCACCCGTCAGCAGTACCTGCTGTTGGTGAGTGATATCGATTTGTTGGGCGGAGAGATGCACTTTGGCTCCCGCGCGGTCGACATCCAGGTCCGGGCGGTCGGTGGTCAATGGCCAGGGACCGGTCTTGCACAAGGCCCAGATGGATTGCCCCCTCAGCGTTTCGTCCAGCACCGGGGTGGAAGGGGCTTCGGCGATGGTTCCCTCGATGGTCGGGTCCTGCGCGCTGGCTGCGCCGGTGGCAACAAGGAGGGCGAGGATGTGGCGGGTGCTGGCTTTCAAGGCTCGTTGTGTCGTGCGTCCCGCTGGGGCGCGCTAACAGTGCCACAGATGCCAGGGCGCCTCAAACGTGTCACCGCCCGTCCAGCCAGGTCTGACGCGCCGCCGGGGGCTGGTCAGCGATTGCCTGCGCGGCCGCGTAGAAGGCTTCCAGATCGCCCTTTTGCGCCTGGTACAGGCGGCGGAACGTCGGCACACCGCTTTCGTAGGTGCCGACGCTGACCAGGTGCGCGTTGTTGAGTTCGCGATCGAACCAGTTGTCATAGCCTTCGTACCCGCTCCATTGCCTATCGCGTAACTCGCGGTATCGGGATTTGAGATCTGCCAGGATGCCGCGTTTGCGTGCGCGCATGCTCTCAGGTTCCAGGCCCCCCGCGTAAAGCTCAACAAGTTCATCCCGGGTTCCCATGACCAGTGCCACGAACTGCTGTTCCCGTTTTTGGCTCAGGGACCACGTATCCCAGGCCGGCTCGACCTCCCGGTACAGCATCCACCGGTGCACGCCTTCGCGCTCCACGAAGGTCGCAAAAGCCTCGTTGAACGCCGAGTCGTCCTTCACGTACAACTTTTCATGGGCCAATTCGTGGAAAATGAGGCCGGCCAGAGAAGCATCTGAATAACCGAGCATCGTGTTCAATACCGGGTCCGCAAACCAGCCGAGCGTGGAATAGGCCGTAACGCCATAGACATCCACGTCATGGCCTTCGCCGAGCAGCTTGTCACCTTCCGCTTTGGCATCTTTCTCGTCGAAATACCCCCGGTAAGCAACGCACCCGACGACGATGAAGCACCATGTTTTCGGCGTCATGGCAAACTCAGGCGCGGCCACCACGTTCCACACGGCATAAGGTCGTTCCAGATCCGCGTATAACCGGTAACTGCCGTTGTCAGGCAACAATAGTTCTTCACTGGCGAAATCCCGGGCTGTCTGGACGTAGCGCAGACGTTGCCGGAGTTCCTCGGTTGTGTCGGGGTTTTCCAGATAGTCTTCGATGGGTTGGCGTCGGGACATCAGGTCTCTGTGTCCGCCGATGGACTGGGCGTAGTAGCCGAAGGAGCAACCGGAGAGGACGAGGGACAGAATCAGGCAGGTGGCGCAGCGCATGAGTGCTTTAGACTACAGTAACCGGGGGAGTGCGCCATGGGCCACATGTTTCGATGCCAGGGGCCCGTACGGGCTGGTGATCTTTCCGGGTGGGTGAAATGACCGACCGGACGAAAAAAAGCGACGCCGAATGGCGCAAAGAGCTGACTGAAGATCAGTTCACCGTGTGCCGGCTCAAGGCTACCGAGGACCCGTTTTCCGGTCGTTACTGTGAGCATTTTGAGCCCGGGACCTACCTGTGCGTGTGTTGTGGCAACGCGTTGTTCAGCAGCGAAACCAAGTTCGAATCCGGTTGCGGATGGCCCAGCTTTTACGCGCCACTGGAGGGTGTCCTGACTGAGCAATTTGACGTGAGCCTGGGCATGCGGCGAACGGAAGTGTTGTGCGCAAACTGTGATTCGCATCTGGGCCACGTTTTCGAAGACGGGCCGCCGCCGACGGGCCTGCGGTACTGCATCAACTCCGTGGCCCTCGATTTCAACCCTGAACAAAGCTGACGGCGCCCGCCAGAATCGGGTGCTACGCCGCTTACTCAGGCGCCTTGTAGATAATTCCTGACCTCATGACGAAGGAGACATCGAGCATTCGATTGATGTCCTCGGTGGGGTCGCCGGGCACGGCGACCACGTCGGCAATTTTTCCGCTTTCGATGGTGCCCAGCTCGTCATCGATTCTCAGCAGTTTGGCCGCGTTCAAGGTGGCGGCACGGATGGCCTCGATGGGGGGCATGCCGCCTGCCACCATGTAGACGAACTCACCGGCGTTGTCACCGTGGGCGGATACGCCGCTGTCGGTACCGAAGGCGATCTTCACGCCCGCCGCGTAGGCCTTGGCGAAGGTGTCCTGGATCTGGGGGCCGATCGCGGCGGCCTTGGGACGAACGACTTCGGGAAAGAAACCCGGAATTTTCGATTTTTCGGCGACCCATTGGCCGGCCATGATGGTGGGCACGTACCAGGTACCGTGTTTTTTCATCAATCCCATGACCTCGTCGTCCATGTAGGTGCCGTGTTCGATGGAACTGATCCCGGCGCGGATGGCGCGTTTCATGCCTTCGGCGCCGTGGGCATGGGCCGCCACGGTGAAGTCGTAGTCCCTGGCGGTTTCGATCACCGCAGCCAGTTCATCGTCCTGGAATTGTGGATTCTGTCCACTCCTGGCCTGGGACAACACACCGCCGGTGGCGGTGATCTTGATGAGATCGACGCCGTCTTTGTATCGCTGGCGCACGGCTTTGCGCGCGTCGGACACGCCGTTGATGACGCCTTGCTTCGGGCCGGGGTCGCCCTGGATATCGAAGCGCCAGTCGTTGGTGGGATCCCCGTGTCCACCGGTGGTAGCCAGGGATTTGCCCGCCGTATAGATACGCGGTCCGATGATGTATCCGTCGCTGATGGCATCGCGCAGGGCGAGGCTGAGGTTCCACCGGTCACCCAGGTCGCGGATGGTGGTGAATCCGGCCATGAGGGTGCGTTTCGCATACAGGGGCATCTTGAAGGCCCATTGACCCGGGTCGTCGGTGAAATTTTCCAGATAGGTGTTTTCGTCCAGTTGCCGCCAGATATGGGTGTGCATGTCCATGAGTCCGGGCATGCAGGTGGAGTCCCGGAGATCGACCACTTTGTCTCCGGCCACGAAGCCCGGTTGGACCGACGCGATGCGCCCGTCTTCCACGACGATGGATTGTTGTGTGAGTACACGGAGCGCATTTACATCCACGAGCCGGCCGCAGTGCAGGGTTGTGGTGTCCGCATATGCGGCGGTCGCTGCCAGCAGCGCCAGACCGGGACCTGCCATTCGAAACATGAGTTTCTCCTTGATCTTTTTGTTGATGCGCGCGGGGCCCCTACCAGCCACCGCCACCGCCACCTCCTCCGCCGCCCCCGGAGAAGCCGCCACCGCCGGATGATGTTCCGGGAGGCGAGGACGAAGAGGCGATGGCGGAACTCAGGGAACTCCCCATGGCGGAACTGAAGGTGGACACGCGGTCCGCCGAAAAACTGCTTCCTGAGTACCAGATCGGGTGATACCCGCCTTCACGTTCCACCTGCGCGGCCGCGAGAACGGCGGCGAAGCGCTTCGCCCAGGAATCTTCCACGTCCAGGGCGATGGCATAGGGCAGGAAGGCCTCGAACAGCTCCGGGGTTTTCTCAGGCGGGTGTTTGAGTTTCAGTTCGTCTTTTTCGGCGACCGAGAGGTATTCCCGGAAGCCTTCGATCTTGTCCAGCAAGCGGCGCCCGGCGAGCGTTGGCGCCTTGAGCAACTGGTAGAAAACGAAATTGATCACTACCAGCAGCGCCATGGTGATGCCCACGACCCAGGAACCGGCCATGATCAGTACCGTGAGTCCCACCAGTTCCAATCCAAGAAAGGGGATCATGAACAGGGTCATGATGATGGCTCGCCCCAGCCCGATGCCGCCGGTGGCGGCGCGCCAGCGCAGCCGGGTGAACTTGAGCAGCACCAGTAGACCCACCGTCAAGCCCGCCAGCAAAACGCTGATGAATATGGTCACGATTCGCGTCTCCCCGCCCGGGAGCGCCAGGATGCTGACCGCGAGCACCGCCAGCGACAACGCGAATCCAAAGAACATATACCCCGCGTTGGTAACAAAGTGTTTCTTTTCGTAATCCGCGGACAAGGATTCTTCGTGGGCGTTGCGGGCTTGACGGATCCTGGAATGATTGCCCTGTTCCAGCTTGATGCGGTCCCGGTTTTTCAACAGGTGTTTGAGGAGCGCGCTTTCCCCCGGCGCCATCTCTACGTTCTCGGCGCCGGTACGCTCGATCGTGAATTCGTCACTGTCATCCTCGATGATGCGGATAGTGCCCTTGACTGCCAGATTGACGATGGCGCCGGCGAAGACCCGGTTGTCATAACCCATACGTTCGATGTAGCGGACGGAAGCCGGCGACAGGCCCTCCGGTGCCTTGTAGCGCGGAAAAATGACGCCGGTTTCCGGATCGCGCCCCACGCGATGCCAGAAATACAGATAGTAGAACGTGACCGCGACCAGACCCAGGAGGGCGATGAATGCCGCCCGGTTGTCTCTGAAAAACCAACCGAGTTTTTCGCTGGTCGATGGCGCGTGCACATGCCCCTTGGGCCAGCCGACGGCAACGGTCAGGGTCTCGCCGGGATTCAGCGTTCGCGTAGTGACGAAGTGTGCGGCGCCGTCTTCCACGTAAGCGCGATAATCCGTTCCGCTCTGGCCGTAGCGTCCCGTGTAACCATTCATCGTGACCTCGTCGAGGGGTACGCCATCGGGGAGATGCACAGTGGCGCCGACCCGGTCCACCGGGAAGGCCCAATCGGTTCCGCTCACGTTCCAGTAAAGTTCGTCGTGGTTCGGGAAAAATCCCAGTTGCCGGGTCGTGTGATAAACAAGCGTGTAGCTGTATTCGCCAGGTTCCAGGAAGATACCCTTGCGGCCCATGTAAATGCGCAGGCCGTTGCCCCGCCTCTCCGTGTGCCAACCCTCGGTCGCGTGGTCCCGGCGTACTTCCATGACAGTGAGCCCGACCCGGACGCCGTTGTTAAAACGGTCGCGGTAATCCGTCGGGATGTCCCGGTAGATGCCCTGCCGGATTTTGCGGCCCTCGGCGCGCACTTTGATCGTTTCGCGCACGGTCATGGTGCTGTCCGGATTCACCACAATGTCACTGTGAAAATCCAGGATGCGCTCGTCCGCAATCAGCAGCGTTGGCGTGAACAGAACGAGCAGCAGACAGCTCAGGCGCATCATGAGAACCCCTGAGGCTCAGCCTCGGTGACGGTTTCCAGTTCAAAGTACTCAGCAGGTCGATAGCGAAACATCTGTGCGAAGAACAAATCCGGGAAGGTCTCGATGCGGGTGTTCAGGTTGCGAACGGCGCCGTTGTAATAACGCCGGGCGAACTGGATATCGTTTTCGACTTCCGTGAGGTTTCGTTGCAAGGACAGGAATTGATCCGCGGTTTTCAGTTCCGGATAGGCCTCGGCTACCGCGATGAGTTTCTGAACGCCCGCGGTCAGTTCGCTTTCAACCTGACCGCGCTCACGTGGTGTCTCCGTGACCTCACCCTGGCTCCGTAACCGGGTCAGGTGTTCAAGGGTCGAGCTTTCGAAGCGCGCATAGGCCTGGACCGCTTTCACGAGCTTGGGAATCAGCTCATAGCGCCGCTTGAGTTGGACATCGATATCGCTCCAGGCCGCCATTACGCGGTTGCGATCCCGCACCAGGCGGTTGTAGACGACGATGGCCCACACGACGAGGGCAGCAATGATGACGAAGAGCAGGATTTCCACGGTGGTTTTGCGGTGGCGGAAGGTACAATAGCAGGCCCAAAAATCAACACTGCGACACCCGCTTTTTCCGGAGGCTCCCTGGTGAAAAACTGGATTCTGGCCCTGTCCGGGCTGTTGTTGGCGACTGTGAACGCCCTGGCTCTGGACCAACGCGACCTCGATGCGATGGTTCGGGATGTTACACCCGCGACCGTCGAGTTGCGTCACCAATTGCATGCCAACCCGGAGCTGAGCAATCGGGAGTTCGAAACATCGAAACTGGTGGCCGCCCATCTCGAGGCGTTGGGATTCGATGAAGTTCTCACCGGTGTCGCGCATACCGGCGTAGTCGGAATCCTCAAGGGCGGGCGCCCGGGTCCGGTGGTGGCGGTCCGCGCCGACATGGATGGGTTGCCGGTCCAGGAAGCCACGGGTTTTTCCTTTCAGTCCACCGCCACGGGAATCTATCAGGGCAACGAAGTCCCCGTTGCTCACGCCTGTGGACACGACGTCCATACTTCCGTGGCTCTGGGGACGGCCACGGTGCTGGCCGGCATGCGCGACACCTTGCCGGGCACGGTCAAGTTCATCTTCCAGCCGGCGGAGGAGGGATATCCGGTCGGCGAAGAAGGCGGCGCCAGCATGATGGTCGAGGAAAAGGTTCTGGAGGACCCGCGCCCGGAGGCCATTTTTGCGCTACACGCCTTCCCGGT
>SMWH01000007.1 GCA_004357005.1 Gammaproteobacteria bacterium | reverse complement strand
GGATCCAGTTGAGTCCGGTAGCGTTCCCATCGGTACCGCGCCCGGTCATAAATGGGTTCTGTGACCTGGTGATAGCTGGGGGTGTTGATTCGCGTCATGCGCTTCGCGCGGTCGCGGTATTCGAGGATCGCGTCATCCCAGGGCAGGTCAAGGAACTCCAGCAGTTTCCGTATCTCACCCTCAAAATCCGCCACGTTGTCTTCATAGCGCACCGCGTGAAAGCGCAGCGGCAGGAGTTCCGTATAGCGCTGCCACAGGGACATGATTCGATCATAAAGGTTCGCTGCGTCTTCCAGCGTGTTGAAGTGGGCCATGGCGATGTTGGGCTGGAAGCTCTGCATGAAACATGACAGCACCGCGTCGGCCGGGTGGCGAAGCGCCAGGATGAACTTCGCTTCCGGGAACATGCGCCAGATCACCGGCGCGTCGGCAATGCGCAGGGGAAGTTTGTCCACCAACGTTGCATCACCGCGCTCGGGCACGTACCGATCTACCATCTCGAAATACTGGCGCCGCAGTTCTCCGGTCCGGGTGCTGTCGAGACTGGATAACTGGATGGCGTCCAGATCCATGAGATCCAGACGTTCCATGTCAACGACGAAGGGTTTTTCTTCCATGGTCACGAGCTGCGGGTGGCTGTCCAGCGCCACCTCCAGCAACGTCGTCCCGGAGCGGGGAAAACCCACAAGAAAAACGGGGGTGTCTTCGGTGGGCGAAACAGGATCATCGAGCCATGCCTGTATGACTTCCGGGGTGAGTTGCCGGTCCGTCGCATCCAGCTTGTCCAGATAGGACTGTTTGTCGATTCCCAGGCTTGCGGTTTCGTGTTCGAGTTCCGCGTTGGCGGCGACGAAATGCGGCCATGCGTCCCCGGCACGTTTCAGACGCTCGAATACCTGGCCAAGCTCGTAGTGGACGCGGCTGGCGCCTTCCCGGGGCAGCGCGTCCAGATCGATCTTTTCCAGTTTCTCGAGGGCTTCCTCAATGCGTCCATCGCGGCGGTCAAGGCGCGCGGCCATCATGTTCAACATGGGATCATCCGGGCAGCGTTCCAGGCCCATGGTCACGGCCTGGCGCGCTTCATCCATCCGGTTGCTTTCCTCCAGCAGTGTGACCAGGTTGCCCAGGGCCCCGGCGGAATCCGCCTGCAGTTCGATGGCCTTTCGAAACGCCGATTCCGCCTCATCCGTGCGGCTGTCACCCTTGAGTGTCAAACCGAGATCGTTCCAGGCATCGGCGTTGTCCGGGGCCAGGCGGATGGCTTCCCGGTGGTGGCGCTCGGCTTCGTCAAACTTCTGGGCGCGCGCCAGTTGGCCGCCGAGATTTCGATGCGCTTCGACGAAGTCCGGCCGGATCTTGAGGGCCCGGTCAAAAGCTGCCGCCGAACGGTCCAGATCTTTCAGTGTGTTAAAGAGATTGCCCAGGTTGAACCAGACATCCGCGCTGGAGGGGTTGAGTTTGAGCGCGTGGCCCAGGGCAATTTCCGCCTGGTCCAGGTCGCCGCGTTCCTGCAGCGCACCACCAAGATTGGAGTAGGCATCGGCGTAGGCAGGATTGAGCTTGATTGCCTGGCTGTAGGTTTCCACGGCCTGGTCCAGTCTGCCGGTCTTGTGCATCACCGAACCCAGGTTGAACAGAGCTTCCGGATACCGGGGCTGCAGTTCCAGTGCCTTGCGATAACAGATCTCTGCTTGGTCCAACTCGCCACGCGTTTCGTGCAGACTGCCCAGGTTGTTGTGGGCGTCAAAGGCGTCGGGTTTGAGTTCCAATGCCTTGCGATAGGCCTTTTCGGCAGCGTCGCGGTCACCGCTGAGACGCAACACGTTACCGTAATTCACACGCATGCCCGCCGCGTTGGGTTGACTGGCGATCGCCCGTTCGAAAAGACCCCTGGCCTGGGCGAGTTCGCCGCTTTGCTGCGCCAACACACCCATCAGGTTGAGCGCGTCCGGCTGATCCGGCTGGTCAGCCAGGATCTGCTCATAGATGGCGCGCGCATCCCCCAGCCGTCCTGCCTGGTGATGCTGGACTGCAAGCTGCAGAGTCTGGCTGAGATCGGTCATCGCGTTTTTCGCTTTCCCTGATTCGCGCCACCGGCGGGTGGGCAATTCCTTTATTCTATCGCCGACAGGCGCATGATCCGCGTCCCCATACGGAAAAATCAAGACCATGCCACGCAAGAAAGCTGTCCGCAAAAAACGGCGGACGGCGAAAAAGAAAGCTTCCCGCAAGACCACCCGGCAAACCAGGTCATCGCGTGACCGCCAATACGACACCCTCGGGCGGGGTCTCATGGCAGTCGCCGCCGTGCTGGGAGGAATCGCCATCGGCTGGATTCTCGTGTCGTGGTACCAGGAGTTGGAGCAGCCCGCCGGGTCGGTGCCGCCGGGGCTGAATGTGACGGTTCGGGGGGACGTGCTCGTGGAGATTCCCACCCGGGATCAGGTGGCTGCCATGTCCGCCGAAGAGCGTGAACGGGTGGAAGGTCAGGTCATGGCGGCGCTGGCAGGTGTGGCAGATCGGGCCAACGAGCCCGCGCCGGGTCGCGCCATGGTCATCAAGCGCGGCCATTTCGAAGGCGCCGATGATGCTCATCGGGGGTCCGGAGACGTCGAATTGCGTCACGCCAGCGGTGGCCGCCTTATCCTGCGGCTGGACGAGTTCCGCGTGACCAACGGCCCGTCCTTGCACGTTTATTTCGTGGAAGACCCGGATATCCCGACGCGCAAGTTCTGGGATGTGGGTCGTCTCAAGGGCACCGCCGGAAGCCAGAACTACGAGGTATCAACCCACCATCATCTGCAACCAGCGCAGATCAACTACGTGATGATCTACGACGTACTGTTCGGCCGTGTCTATGCAACGGCGGCGCTCGTGCCGACGGGCAACTATGACGACCGGGCATATCGAGATCGCGGTTAGAACGAATTGGGGTGAATTTCAATGGTGTCTGACACCATTGAAAAGGGGTCTGACCCCAATTCAGTGGCGGGGAAAGCGGGCGCCGGGTGAGGCAAAGGAGGCAGGCGTTCGCTGGCGCACGAGCTTCTGCCGGGCGTTCATGGCGGCTGTTTCATCGAGGTTTTCGCTCAGATGGGTTTCGCCGCCGGTTTGCCAGGCGACCGGCACGCCGTCGCGCAACACCAGGCGGTTGGACGCGTGCGCCGGTACCCTGTCACCCGGCGTCACGATGCCCGTCAGATTAAGGGGGTCTGCGGCGGACAATGCGATGAGTTCTCCCAGGGGAGTTTTTCGCCGCAGGGCGCGCAGCACGGGCAGGGCTTCCCGCAGCGCGAACTGTTCGCCGCTGAACCCTTCCACGAACCGCCCGCCGCGGATTTCGCCGCGGGCTTCCAGACGCCGGTAGCAGTAAAGCAATTCCCGCCAGGGCGGCAGCCCGGTTTCCCGGTCCAGCAGTCGCCGGAATACGACGCCATAGCGTCGCAACAGACTGCGGGCCACGTGTTCGACGCGTTTTTCGTCTTGCCGGTCCGCCGGTTGCGCATGACCAATGAGCGCCCAACGGCCGGCGCGGTCCACGCCCACCGCGCCCCGTCGTCGTCTACGGCTAAAGGGCGGCCGCTTGCTGGCGGGCGTAATCAGGGCGCGCAGACCCGCGAAGCTGTCCGAGGTGGCGAGGCCGCTGGCCACCAGTTCGCCCAGGGCGTTTTCCACCTGGGTGCGCAACAGGCCTGTTTGCTGTACCAGTTCCGAAAAGAAAGATGCGCCGCGGTCGGTCAGTGTTGAGCGCACCTGTTGCGCGGCGGACGACAGTTCCGGTTCATCGGCCGTGGCATGTTGCCAGAAAGGCAGGTTTTCCCGGGACACCAGAGTGATGGGCGTGGTGCGCACCGGCGAGTTGCCGTTTTTCGGCGGCGCCACGCGCAGCCAGGTGTAACGTCCGCTCGCGCACAGGCTGTCGAGCATGTTCGGGAGATAGGCGCGAATCCGTGCGGGAAGAATGTCACTCTCCCAGGCGGCCGCGGGGGCGGCGAAACCTTCCAGCATGTCCAGGGTGCGTGCCAGCGCCTCTTCTCCTTCACCTTTCTCGCTGCGCGCCAGGCCATGCCAGCGGACCTGATAGCGCATGAATACGGTGGGACTGACCGGTTCTATTTCCGCCCTGAGCTTGCGGATGGTGTAACGATGAATGCGTGCGAGCAGCCGGCGCTCACACCACTGAGTGCTTCGCGCGTCAGGCGAAAACTTCCCGCGGATGACGAAACCTTCGTTTTCCAGCGTCAACAATGCCGTTTCGGTTTCCGTCGCGCTGAATCCCAGCGGGGCTCCCAACGTTGCGGCTGTCACCGGGCCCAGGCCTTCGAGTCGGCTGCGCAGGATGCGTACCCGTGCGGTTTCGGGAGAATCTTCTTCGACGCCGCCTTCATCAACGGCAGCGATTGGCGGGTCAAAGTTCAGCTCGGGCCACAGACTGAGAAAATCGTTCAGACGTTCCGCCGCAACCCAGATTTTCTCGGCAACCGTCTCCAACCGCGTGCAACGCTTCGCGTCACACAATGTTTGCACCATGGGGAAAAGCTCCGGCCGGATTTCACTTTCGGTTATGAAACCCAGGGTTACGAGTGCATCGTGCATCTCGTCCGGGTCCCGTGGTTCAGGCCAGGCTTCATCACGAACCCGTTCGATGGCTTCAGGGTCCAGTCGTCCGAGTTCGGCGGCAGACGCCGGGTCCATGAATCCCCGGGATTGCACCGCCAGGGTCCGGCGTTCCTCTGCCGGTGCGTCGTCCAGGAAGGCATAGGGCCTGGCGTTCAGGATCTCCTGGGCGAGGGGCGAGGGACCGTTCAGATCCCTGGTAACGACTTTCAATTCGCCGGATTCCAGTCGCTCGAGGAGCGCGCGCAAACCGTCGATATCCATGACGTCGTGCAGGCAGTCTTCCATGGTCTGGTTGACCAACGGATGCTCCGGAATTTCCCGGTAACCGCCGGCGATATTTTCGGCGCAGGCCAGCTGATCGGGAAACACCACCGCCAGCAGGTCTTCGGAATCGGAGCGCTGGAACTGGGGCGGTACCCGTGAGCCGTTGCGGTTACGCCGTACGGCCAGGGCAATCGTTGCGTTCCAGCGCCAGTGGGTGGGAAACATGGGCGTCGCCAGCAGCGCCTGTTCCAGCACGTCGCGTACTGTTTTGCTTTTCAGATAACCCGCTACTTCTTCCAGGGGGAAGCTGTGGGTAGGC